>DXHF01000156.1 GCA_019113605.1 Candidatus Paenibacillus intestinavium | reverse complement strand
TATTGTGTACGTGAGCACACGCAGGCTTTCGATGGGGGACATATTCGACGCCGAATAAGCTGCGTCAGCATAATCATCGTGATCACAAGTGGATGTTTTGAACTTCCTCTAAAGGATAGGACTTAATAGTCGTGATATCGATTCCTTGATCCGACTAAACCATGAACGCTTTGAATATTCATCTATCGTTAACAAATGACTATTTTCTATATCCTCAATAAATATCTCTTCAAGTGTTGTTGCTACTTCTTGGTTATAGATGAACGCATTCATCTCGAAGTTAAGCTTGAAACTCCGTATATCCAAATTCGCTGTACCTACTGATGCTACTTTACCATCGACAACAAGCGTCTTCGCATGGAGAAACCCTGCATCATACATATAAACTTTAATGCCACATGATAATAGTTCATCCAAGTATGATTGGGTAGCCCAATAGACAAAGAAATGATCCGCCTTATTTGGCAACATAATTCTCACATCCATACCCGAAAGTGCAGCAGTTCGCAATGCATTCAGCAGACTACTATCTGGCACAAAGTAAGGTGTTTGTAAAAACACTGATTTTCTAGCAGCATAGATCATTTTAATGTAGGAGTTTTTGATCTCTTGATATTCTGAATCAGGACCACTTGCAACAATTTGCATGCCAATTGGATTAGTATCATCTTGGATCATCGCCGGGAAATACGTCTCATTAAAACTAATTTTTAACGAGGATGCTATATTCCAATCAATCATAAATTGAGCCTGCATCTGTAGAACTGCTGCTCCTCGAATACGTAAATGGGTGTCTCGCCACTTGCCGAAGTGCTTATTCAGACCCAAATACTCGTCTCCGATATTAAAACCACCGATATAGCCAATCTGTCCATCTACGACAACTAATTTACGATGATTACGGAAATTGATCTTAAAGTTAATGTACGGTATACGCGATGGGAAAAACGCCTCTTCCTTTCCACCTGCCGCACGAAACTCTTTGAAAAACTTACGGGGAAGATTAGAACTACCAATATGATCATACAGGAAGCGAATCTGCACGCCTTCCGCTGCCTTAGCTGTTAAAGCTTTCATAAGACGACGTCCAAGCTCATCATCACGTACAATGTAATAGACTAGATGAATATGATGCTTCGCTGCTTTAATATCCGCGATCAGCGCATCGAACTTCTCATTACCATCCGTATAAATATCTACCACGTTCTGTGTTGTAAATAACGAAAGTCCTGTTGTGAGGTTCATCGATATAAGATCAGAAAATTCGTCAACCTCAGGTCCAGCATACTCAAGATCTCCGCTTTGCAGCTGACGACGCTGTTCAACGACTAAGTCATTAATCATACTTGGATTGATGCCGAGCAACTTCGCTAATTTACGTTTTTTGAACTTTTGACCTAATACAAGATACATTACGAATCCAAGAACTGGGATGAAAAACAACACCATCATCCATGCCCAGGTTGAGCTTACATTTCTACGTTCCAGAAAAATTATTGCTATGGCAAGAAATATATTAAGAATAGTAATAGTTAAGTAGATGTTTTGAACAATATCCATTGCTTATCATCCCCTTTGCGGTCGCCCTAATTACTTCTTAGTTGGAACAACCTTATAATACTCTTCAAGCGTAAGTCCTTCAGATTCTATTTCCTTAGCTATCTCCACACCGACAAAGCGTAGATGCCATGGCTCGTATTTATAGCCGGTAATATCTTCTTTACCTTCTGGATAGCGGATAATAAAGCCATATTCAGCTGCGTTATTAGCAAGCCATATCGCTTCAACCGTTCCTGCAAAGCAGTCTTCAGCTGCACATTTGCCAGTACTACCTGATATATCAATGGCAAGACCTGTCTCATGCTCACTTGTTCCCGGTTCTGCACTATATGTTTTAGCTTTCTCATAACCGTCACGTTCTACATAACGATTGAACAATGCCTTTTGCGTTTCATGCGAACGATAAGCAGACACTCCTGCCAAATAGATACCATCGACTTCAGCCGCTGCAAACATCTCTTCAAGGGCAGTAGCTGCAGCTTGGCGCATCTTCCGCTTATCAATCTTTTCATTAAATGTGAAGCGCACATCTGGATATACTAGATCTTTCGGCGAATAATCCTCGGGAAGTTTGTAGTTGGGATTGACCATAACCGCTACACTTTCAGCATCTGTATTTACTTCAGCTGTTGGACTTTCCGTTTCTATTGGATCCGATGTGGTTACTGGTGTTTCTGTCGGTTCCGATGTTGTCGGTTCTTCTTGCTCACTACCATTACCAATATTATTCCCATTATTACTTGAAACATTATCATCGTCTGGTTCGTTATTAGTAGAGGGGTCATCATTAGATAGATTATCCTCCTGATTAATTCCATCATTTGAGCCATTTGTTGGTGTCCCTTTATCGGACACGAAATATACTACAATTGCAATCATTGCAGCACATGAAATTAGAAATAAAAATAATTTGAAAAATTTCAAAATAATGCCTCCTCGAGTAGTTGCATGATTTCTCGCGATTAACGATGATATCATACCATTTATAATGGATATTTCGCCTATTACGACGTATTTATTGCTAATTTGGCGAATTGGAAGTTTTTCGTTTTTTGACAATGATACGTCCTACAAGCATAATAAGTAAGTATTATACATCAATGAAGTTCAGATGAATATATCTTGGCAAGTAAAATACATTGAACGTATAACAACACAACAACGAAAGATACTTTATTACTGTATTGTTGATTTGTTAATTACAATTATATTATGTGCCATTGTTCTCTATTATAGATGGTATGGCGTCATTGTAACATACTTTGCATCAACTCAGGCTTTAGCTCAAGTCAATCAGGTTACAGCTGTAAGTAATAATGTATTCTCAATAGTAGATTATTATTTCATACTCATGTTTATCGATATTGTTATGTTAGCTATCTACCTTATTCGAAAGAGAATAGATCGCAAACTTACTGCTTCTTAGGTTCTAACTCACCATTAACTTCACATAAATGTATAGATGTAATATGAAAGGTAGGATGAATTGTGTTAAACGATAATAAATTTCTTTTTGGTACACGCCCTATATTTTTCTTTTCTTTCATTATGCTACTAAAAAGCGCGTTAGCTTGGATGGTAGTTTTTGAAGGTGGCGTGTCTTGGGCTCTTGTACTTAGAGAATTACCATTTGTACTCATTGTTTTTTGTATAATCGAATGTCTCGCTCAGAAACGAAAATTGCTATATTACTGGATAGCTGACTTACTGATGACCTCAATATTATTCGCTGTTATTATGTACTATAAATACTATGGTGTCATTGTCACTTACTTTGCATTAGCGCAAGTTAACCAGGTTACTGCTGTTAAAAACAGTGTCTTTTCATTGATGGACCCTTATTTCTTATTCATCTATATTGATGTTGTTATTTTGGCTTATTTCCTGTTCAAAAAGAAAAGTGTCTCTACTTGGAAGCAGAAGATTAATACACCAAGCAGCAGAAAAATTGCGTTACCACTGCTGATTGTTTCATTAGTTATTTGCCTTTTCAACGTTGTTCCTAACCGTGCAAGTATGAATGAGCTTGTAAAGGCCGAACAAATGGGCATACTAAGTTACGAAGCCTATATGATTCTTTCCAAGAAAACGACGGATTATGTTGAACCCGAGCATATCACGCAAGAAGCGATTAATAAAATCAAAAACATTACACCTGTTTCTGAGCCACTACAATATGGTACTGCCGCGGGTAAAAACGTCATTATTATACAAATGGAATCATTCCAAAACTTCTTAGTTAATTTGAATATTGATGGTCAAGAGATTACACCTAATTTCAATAAATTAGTGAAAGAAAACCATTACTTTAATAAGTTCTATCAGCAGGTAGGTCAAGGAAATACATCGGATGCAGAATATGTAGTGAACTCCTCACTTTATATACCATCTCGTGGTGCTGCAACTCAGATGTATGCTGATCGAGAATTGCCGAGCTTACCCAAATTGTTAGAGCAGCATAATTATGATACAGCTACTTTCCATACGAACGTCGTAGAGTTTTGGAATCGTGGCGAGTTATATGACTCTCTGGGCTTTAATCATTATTACGATTATAAATATTTTGGCGATGAGGATACGATCTTCTTTGGTGCTTCTGATAGCGTACTATACCGAAAAACATTAGATAAGCTTATCGAGATGGATGCAGCTGAAAACCCGTTTTATGCGCAAATCATTTCAATGACAGCACATCATCCTTATACTTTACCTGTAGATAAACAATTAATTACTTTGCCGGAGCGTTATACTAAAACTTTAGTTGGTGATTATATTGTTGCTCAAAACTACGCCGATCATGCACTTGGATTATTTATTCAAGACTTGAAAGACAAAGGAATTTGGGATGATAGCTTAATT
>DXHF01000010.1 GCA_019113605.1 Candidatus Paenibacillus intestinavium | reverse complement strand
AAATCTTCAATTCTATCAAATTTTCCATAACCTGCATTGTTAATCAATATATCAATTTTGCCATAAGTAGCAACAATATGATCTACTGTCGATTCAATATTAGCTAGATTCTGCACATCCATGACGTAGATCGCAGCTCGCCCTGATATTTTTTCTAACGTGAGAGTTAGACGTTGTTCATTTCTACCTGTCAGTATCGTTATTGCACCTAAATCAGATACTTGCTCGGCAAGAAGTGAACCAATGCCGCTTGAGGCACCAGTAATGAGTATTACTTTATCATTAAGCATCTATATCACCCACCAACAGTGTACTTCATAATAATTGAGAAAGCAAAACTGAAAACTGCTAGATTGCAATTTTCAATTATACAATATACAGCAGAAGATATCGACTATCTATCCTTCTCGCAAGCATGAAAAAAGCTCCCTCTCAGGGAGCTAGTATATTATTGAACTACAACTTGAATATCTAATTCTCCAATGCCTTCAATGATTAACGGTACCGTTAAAGCTTTAGTACCACCGAATCCAGCTGCTTGTACCATTTCCACAATTTTTGGAGGTGTAATATCTACTGACATACCTTGATTGGATAAAATAGTACTTGCATTTCCACTAATCATATTACTTAGTTCCGAAATTGCACTTCTTCCCATTTCATCAAGTTCCGATATAACGTAGCCGCCCATCATTGCCGAGATTATCTTCAAAGCAACGCCTTCTTTTAGGCCAAAAATAATATTGCCATTCATTTGACCATTTAACCCGATATGAATCCAAATATACTCTTCTACAAACTTAATATCCTTGACAGATACTTGACCAGTAGAAGGACGTACTTGTATCACTTGTTCAATAACCATTTTGGCAGAATCCAAAAACGGGTTAATATATTCCACTTTCACTATTCAGTCGCTCCCCTCTGTATACAATCTCTCAAGTGGTTAACTAACGCCTATTATACAAGATCATCTAGGTCAAGTATACTAAAATTTCACAACTTTACTACTAGCATCCGCCTCCCACCTACAACTACCAGCATCTTAACTCCTAATTAACAAATATTTATACCTGGTTTTGTTTATGCATTCTACAATTTTCTACCTTTCACTGATTCGAGATATACCATTATACCTATTGGAGGGGACTGAGTGATTAGTTCTCTGAAGTGGTGGTGATAGAAGAATTAAGGGATGAAAACAAAGGTAACTTATCCCTTTGTTGCACTCGGAGGACCTGGTAACATTTTTTTCGCAGAAAAAAAGCAATGGATCAACTACTTCCATTGCTTCGTCTGTTACAGGCTTTCGATGGAGGGCATATTCGATGCCGATTACGCTACTGCGCGTTACTCCGTGATCACAGTTGGCGATTTTGAACTTCCACATATAATAAAGGTTCAAAATCGTCGGCTGTCAGCACCAAGAAGATGACCTACAGCGAAAACGAGTAGCACAGCGTACGTTATTGGTACGAGAGCACACGCAGGCTTTCGATGGAGGGCATATTCGATGTCGACTACGCTACTGCGCGTTACCGCGTGATCACAGTTGGCGATTTTGAACTTCCACTAGTTAAACTTCAGCTAACGTTACCCCTTCTACTAGCTTCGCAAGCCCCCCAAACTCTAACTCTTCGAACTTATCGTAAACATTTTGCTTATCAAAGCACCACACACATTGCTCTTCAACTAATGGTTCAAGCGGTGTTTCACAGTGAATCGTTGCTAATTTGCGAGACAAATGAAGCATATCAAGATCCGCTTCTATTTTACGACTAATCGTTGCCGATACTTTATCTAATGATTCTAGTAATTGATCAATAGACCCAAACTCCTGTATTAGCTTATGAGCTGTCTTTTCTCCAATACCTTTAACTCCAGGATAATTATCAGCTGTATCGCCCATTAATCCTTTAACATCAATAATTTGCGCCGGAGTCAATTGCTTCTCCTCTAGCAAACTAGCAATTGTATATAGCTGATAGTTTCCGATACCTTTTTTCATAATTGCAACATAAACAGACTCGTCGATCAATTGAAGCATATCATGATCGCCCGTTACAATGATCACTTCATGATCTTGTCCAAGCGTTTTCGCTAATGTGCCGATACAATCATCAGCCTCATAGCCTTCAATACCGATATTAGGTACATCAAAGCTACTCACAACTTCCTTTACAAGATCAAATTGCGGAATAAGATCCTCTGGAGCTGGAGGACGATTTCCTTTATATTCCGTGTATTGTTCACTACGGAACGTTTTTGATCCCATATCCCAACAGCATATTACATGCGTAGGCTTGTACGTTTGAATGGCATCTAGAAAATATCGTACAAATCCGTGCACACCGTTCACTGGTACACCTTGACTTGTTCTTCTTATTTTCCCAGTAAATGATGTTGCAAAATAAGCACGAAATAATATAGCCATCCCGTCAACGAGTAAATATTTTTGCTTCTGTGGCATAGTACAACCTCTTTCTATCATTCATTCTGTTTTATAAATGAGCCCAGCCTAATCGCTGCTTCCACTAAGCGCTGTTCATTCTCTACTAACGCTATTCTAACATAGCCTTCACCTTGAGTACCAAAGGCATCTCCTGGAATAACGACGACACCCGTCTCTACTAATAGTTGCTTGGCAAAGCGACGTGAGCTCCAGCTCGTATGCGTCATATCACCATTAGCTAGTTCTGGTAGTTTTGCCCATACAAACATCGTCGCCTGCGGTGAGGTTACTTGCCAACCCGCTTCATGTAAACTTTTTATAAACCGATCTCTTCTACGCTGATATACATCACCCGAACGAACAAAATCAGCACTGTACATCGCTTCATCAAGTGCGACAATTCCAGCTTCCTGCACGGGATCGAACACACCGTAATCAATGTTAGCCTTCAATTCTGTTAGCGCACCAACTGCATCTGCATTTCCCACCATAAAGCCTATACGGCAGCCTGCCATATTGAAGCTTTTCGATAAAGAGTGGAATTCCACAGCAATATCTTTCGCACCATCTATTTGCAAAATACTAGGAGCCATAAATCCATC
>DXHF01000155.1 GCA_019113605.1 Candidatus Paenibacillus intestinavium | reverse complement strand
TAAGTAATCCAGCACTGCCAGACTATGTTCTTGCCGTTCGTGATAAGGTACAAGGAGCTGCTTTCCTTGGGGATAGCATTATTTTGAGCTCTTCTTATGGTCGCAATGCGGACAGTACATTGAACAGCTATAATAGTCCGTTGAATGATCCACCGCATCAGTTGGTTGCGATTGGCCAAAGTAATATTCCACTTTGGTTTTTGGATGAACAATCCCAGAAGGAAGTAAACGGTTCATTGACGATCGTTCCGATGTCAGAAGGTCTTTTCGTAAGGGGTTCATATTTGTATGTGACGCTTGAATCAGGCGCTAACTATTATAGATATACGACGACTTATATTATGGATCGGATGCTCAAAATTAATTTGAATTTATGGGATCAAGGCATTACGTTTCCTGTAGAGACACCAGCACCTATGATGAGCTTAATTAGGTTAGAGCCTGGAGCTATCGAGCTTACGACAAAGGTGACAGGACTGCTTGATGAAGTAGCTTACAAATATGTAAAAGGTAGTGCCAGCTCACAGACTCATCCGAATATAGGTGATGAGCCAAATGCTTATACAGAAAATTTGACTGTGGCGACGAATATTACAGCAGCTGCTGGAGATCATCTCTTTATTGTAGCTTTGGATGATGCTGGGAAAATTGCAGCGTGGGCTGATCTGACTGTATCCTTGGCGGATATTAAAAAGAAGCGTCCAATTCATCCAGGGTCAACTGAACCAGAAATAACGGACCCAACTGAAGTTGATGGAGAGAAACCATCGACAGCAACAGGTATGAAAGAGATGAGTCAGCAAGAACAGGATGCAGCTAAGCAAGTCGTAGCACAAGCTGCTAGTCTATTAAGTGCAACGTTGAATCAGCTAGCTCCTGTATTTGAATATACGCCTATTAAAGCTGAACAATCACCGTTATTAACGATCCCAGTAACGGGGGAAACGAAAGGTGTACCTGTCGGTGTTTACAAGCTTGAAGCGGATGGAAGCATTATCTATATGGGAGGCAAATTGAACGAAGATGCTATAGAAGTAAGGCTGGAGGAAACTGGTCAATACGTTGTATTAGCTTACGATAAGACGTATTTCGATGTCGCTGCTGACCACTGGGCATATGACACGATTCGTATATTAAGTGCGAAGCAAGTGGTCGATGGTGTAACAACTACACAATTTAGTCCAACGAAAAATGTGACTCGTGCTGAATTTATTTCGATGCTCGTTCGGGCGCTTGGCTTAAAGGCAACGAAAAATGCAAGCTTTAACGACGTCAATGACAATGATTGGTTCGCAGAGGCAATGGCCGCTGCTGAGGAAGCGGGCTTACTCTTTGGAACAGGCAATAATAAAGCTGCACCTCATGAAACGATTACGAGAGAGCAGCTAGTCGTTCTACTAATGAGAGGGTATGAGCTTAACGGTAAGTTGGCAGCTGAGCGAGCAGGTCATATGCCATTTAGCGATTTTGATAGTGTCAGCAAGTGGGCACAACAATCTTTAACAGCAGCATATGGGCTAGGCTTGATTAAGGGTAAGGAGAATAATGTATATACTCCAATGGACGTAGCTACACGTTCGGAAGCAGCGCAAGTGATATTCAATCTATTGAATAAGCTATAATTAACGAAAGATCACTCGTAGACTACTATGCTTAAATGTATTAACGATTCTAAAATGTATTAACGATTTCCAAATTGAATTTGAAAAATAGAGGTAGGCGAATAAGCTGTCTTGCTAGACTGCTTATTCGCTTTTTGTGCGCTTTGCAGCGCAATCGACTAAGGGGTGAAAGTCTCTAGTACACCGCAGGGAGGCGGAAGTACAGTGCAGTTTAAGCCGGAGGAAATGGATGTCGACATAAAATATGTCAAAATTAATTGACATATTTTATGTCGTGGTATATAGTTGTGACATAAAATATGTCAGAGGTGGTTAGAATGAATAAATCAGAGATGGGACGGTCAAAAACTATTTTGGAATATTTGGTCATGATTAATGAGTTATCTTATTCTGGCATAGGCCGTGAACTCAACATTACACCACAGCAGTTTTCGGACTGGATTAAAAAGCGTAGACCGATTCCGCAGGAGCGTTTGCAGGCCCTCGCTAATTATTTTGGAGTTGAAGAAGGAGTGTTGATTGATAGTCAACAATATGCAAAGCCAATAACTTCCCTTGCCAAAATTGAGCTTCATATGCTTCTTGTGGAACAAAAGGTAGAACAGTTGGAGGTTGAGGGCGCAGACGAGGAAGATATTGAGCCTTATCGGAAGAAAAAGTTTAAACTTCAGCAAGAGAGGGAAGATGAGCTTCGTCTTGCAAGAATTGCTATCGTGTTACAGCAGAGGGATGAACGAATTGATTCCTTTATCGATATCGTATTAGATGAGCTTGAAGCGGGACAAATAGAGGATCTCAGAAAAAAGATACAAAAAGGAGATGTATAGAAGTGAGTACAGCAATTTATGTCGGCAAGGAAGGTATTAATCTGCTTGGAAAAAACCAAGACAATCCCTACGACGGAGCATATATATTCACAAATCAACGAAATGTTATGAAAAGAGCGATGGTCATGCCACCAGATCATCCGGTGGAATGGATTTCACGGTACGGTAGCTTAATCGTCACGCAGGTAGGTAAGGAAATGCCAAATGGCGGCATGAACGAAGCTGGTCTCGTGGTGGAACAGACAACATTATGGAAGTCTACTTACTCAGAGAACATAGACCTTCCGGCAATCGGCGAACTTCCGTGGATGCAGCTTTTACTTGATACTTGTTCATCCGTACAGGAAGCGATAGAAGCCGCATCAAAAGTCCGTATTGTACAGCCAATGTCGCGTCTTCACTATATTGTTTGCGATCGTTTACAAGACTGTGCGGTTATTGAGTTTTTAAACGGACAAATGAACGTGTATCGTGGTCATACGTTGCCAATCTCGATAATGGCGAATACACCTTATGTTGAGGCAGTTAGAGACTTAGAAGATACGGAAGAAAAGTGGCATAATGGATATGATGATTATTCACGAAATTCCATGGAACGCTTTAAGAGAGTAGCAACCTCTATTGCCCTTCCTATCCCAACCAATGAGGAAGAACATATTGGTTATCTATTTGAAGCACTACAAGCCGCTCGACGAGAGGATACCGCTTACAGTCTAGTATATGATTTGGAAAAATTGGAGTTGCATTTTTTATCTAATCGATATCAAGAAAGAAAAGTCATTCGACTAAGAGAGTTGAATTTTTCCTTGCAATCCAACGCAAAAGTGCTTGATCTACATCAATCAGATGCTGGAGTTTATAATGACCGCTTTGAAGAGTACAACTCAAGTATAAACCGAATAGTTGTGGAGTCATTTTTCAGGCATCCTGTATTAACAGAATCATTTGGATGGATGATTACAGAGGAAATGATTAACTTTCTGGCCACTTTCCCCGATTTGTATCAGTCTGGAGAGAAATGAGGAGGATACTGTTCGTATTCGCATTTATGATTTATTCAAAGATCGATCGATAACAGGATAAGTAGCGAGTCATGAATAAATGCTATTAATAATATGTGAATAAATAATGCGTAAATCAATAAATATATGTATCAATAAATAATGTACGAATCAATAAATATGAGGGTATCTCAAAAGCTATGCAAATGGCTTAGAGGTACCCTCATTGTCTTTACAAGTAAAGGATGTTCGCTCAAGATGAAGGGGGTTATTCGGGAAATGTAGAATAATATTAGAGATGGAGAGCAATCGCTGTTAGCTGTATATAGCGACGATTAATAACAACAAAAAGGTGATGCCAGATAGTGGTGTCATTATCCATTTTTCTTTCGGGCTCTTGGAAAAATAATTAGCAATCGTATTCAAACCTAGATAAGCGGTAATACCCCATATAAAAATCGGTGAAATATCGAAATTGAATCCAAAAGTCATGACATTTGCGTGATACAGCGATACAAGGCCAAAAAGTATGAGAATGAATATAGATACGAAGCTAATCAAGCGATGCTTTATCGGCAGCTTTCCTTTATGAACACCTCCCATCGTTAATTCCCCTAAGGGCAAGCCGAGCGTAAGCAGTAATTGGAAAATTGCAATAATGCCAAAGAGAACAGCAATAGTTATTGCTGCAGCATGAACGTATATTTCATCCATTAGTTCTGTTTCTCCTTTTCAGCCTGAAATAGACTTTCATGAGAATCTGACGTGCATTCGAGCTCAATTTCACTATATAGTTGCTTGAAAAATTGTAGCATTTGCCTCTGATATGAGATTCCCCAATGTAATGTTTTTATTTGGTATTTTGCTATATCGAGCAGTTGCTCGGGGATTTCTATCTGCGCTGTCTCAAGTTCAACTTCAGCATATTGTTGTACCGTCAATTCAAATTGATAGACAATTTCTTGCGCGACAATGAGGCGTTGTTGTGAGGAGAGATGACCAAAGAAGAACAAACGTGTGGTCGATTCCGATTCGAGCCGATTAGGGGCAATCTCAGAAAGCATCCATTTCAAAAAGTGTTGACGCCCTGAATCCGTAACAGCATACAATTTTTTTTGTCGCCCGTTATCTATCTTGTTCTCTAGTGCGACATGCCCATTAGATTCAAGCTTTTTGAGCGCCGCTTGGATGCTGCCGAGACTAGCGCTATAAAATGGCGATACTTTTTTCTGCAAAGCTTGTTTCAAGTCGTATTGAGTAAGCTGACGAATGAATAAAAAACCTAAAATGACAAATTCCATATGCTTCACCTCTGTAAAGGATTTGAATATATTATAATATACCTATTAGGTATATTCAATAGTCCATTAATCGATTTTTGGGGCAACGATCGTTCAGAGGTAGATCATATTGCAGAGGTTGTAATTTAAATTGATGTAAGAGATAGAAAAAGGGTAGTAACGACAACAACCAACGCCCGGTTTCCGAGCGTTTATTTTTTTTAGTTAGGATTAGTTGCATTCCTAGGGATGGTCACAACGCAATTAATTAATGAACCGAAAATCAGGTTATGACGATATATAGGTGAATGGCCATTCAGAGAGGAGTAGTTCCTTGGATATCGAAGAATTAAAAGATCTTATAAAGCTACATGGTAAAACAATTTATGGATTTTGCTATAAGCTAGCTGGAAATAAGGCGGATACGGATGATCTTTATCAGGATACTTTCCTTAAAGCAATGGAAATTCGTCATAAAATGGACCCAAACCAAAATCCTAAAGCATTTCTCATCTCAATTGCACTAAAATTGAGCCGAAACAAACGTAGGAAATTTGCCTGGAGGCAGAGAATTGCACCCATAACTGAGCTCAATGAAGCTGTGAATGAGACCTTCTTGCCAAAAGGAGAGGCAACGCTGGAAGATATTGTACTGTCCCATGAGCTTCGATCGACACTAGTAGCAGCGGCGGCTACGCTGGATGATAAGTTTAAGATTCCGCTATATATGTATTATACGGTAGAAATGTCCATAGATGAGATAGCTTCGGCGCTACATATACCAGCGGGCACAGTCAAAAGCAGGCTTTACAAGGCTAGAAAGGCAATGAAAGGGATATTGGAGGTTGAGTTCCATGAATAAAACCGAGAAGTTGGATCAACTACTTAAGCAAGTTCTTGCTTCGGAAGTGGAGCCGGACGAGGAATTGAACCAAAAAATCATCAATCAGTTTAAGGAGACAAATAAAATGAATAGCATACACAGAAAGCGAATTTCCATAGGTGTATTGGTTGCTGTATTGATGCTTATTATGTCCGTAACTGCTTATGCGGCTACACAGCTTTTTAGCTCCAAGCAAATTGCTGAACAACTGGGAGACAAGGTACTAGCCGAAGTGTTTGAAAGCAGTGACTCTATCGAAGTCAATGAAACGATTGCTTCGGGGGACTATAACTTTACATTGCACGGAATTGTCTCAGGTGCGGGACTTACTGAGTTAACTAACCCTGGGCAAAGTATCAATCCGGATAGGACTTATGCTGTTGTATCCATAGCAAGACAGGATGGTAGCCTCATGCCAAAGAAAAGTGATCCGGAATATGGAAAAGATTCGTTCTTTGTGTCACCACTTATTAAAGGGCAGAAGCCTTGGCAAGTGAACATCGCATCGATGAATGGTGGTTATAGTGAAATTGTTTTGGAAGGAATTATGTATAGACTTATAGAATGTGATGGAATGGAGATATTCGCTGATCGAGGCATATACCTAGCAATCAGTAGTGGTAGTACATTCTTTAGTAATGACGCATTTGCTTATAACGAAAGTTCAGGTGAAGTTAGTCCAAGAACGGACTATAAGGGAGCCTCACTTCTGTTCGACTTACCACTAGACAAAGCTAAAGCTGACCCAGTCAAAGCCGAGGCCTATCTTCAAGAGCTACTGAAGGAACCATCTACTGACAGTTCGGCTAATTCGGATGTCACTGATGATGATGCAGAAGTGGAAATGCTAGACAGAGTAGAAGAATTGAAGGGAAAATTACCTGATGGTAAGGTCATACCAGAATCCGTCAAAGAAGTAACCTATGATGACGAAGGAAGAATTCTCTATGAGTATGATGGTTTCAAAACTGCGGTTTCTCCTGAAATGATATTTGAGGAAGGTCAAACAGGGGGTTCTGATAGTGTCCATTTTAGTGTAGAAGATCAAACTTCCAGAGCTCTTCAATTTTCTAGGGATGAGAATGGTGTCATCACTGGTAGAGTTATCGAATTAAATTAAGCTTACTTCCGGCAAGAGCGATGATGCTCTTGCCGATTTAATGCTAATTACGACAGTATAAGTCTGCAGGAGGAAACATGGAGAACATTCATTACTTATCACAATTTAATTTGCTTTATGCACTGGATACAGATGATCTGATTGAGATGGAACAATTGACTGTAATAACAGTTGTCCCGAAAAATAGATTTATTCAAACACCAGAAACGTTTTCTGAGCGGTTATTTTTTGTGAAAAAAGGGAAGGTTCGCTTATATAAGGTGAATGAGGAAGGGAAGCAATTTACATCGGATATTATTAATGAAGGAAATGTATTTGGTGAACTGGATATGATCTCTTTTGGAACAAGGGATCATTATATTGAAACGATAGAAGAAAGTCATATCTGTCACATTGATTCGAATAGATTTGAAGATTTCATATGTAACCGACCTCGGTTTATGTTGTCACTATTGAAAGTATTGAGCGACCGTATTAAAAGTATGAGTCAGTTAACAGAAAATTTAGCTCTTGGTAATTTACATAATAAAATTTTATTCGTCCTGATGAAGTTATCTGACGAGCATGGCGAGAAGGGTGACAATCATTATTACAAAATAGCAATTCCGCTTTCCCATCAAGAAATTGCTAATTTGATTGGAGTAAGTAGAGAAGCTGTTACGATGGCGTTACAGGAACTTGTTAAAGAAGGACTTATTAAGACAGGTTTTAAGACGATACATATAGATCGAGAAAAGATTTTAGCAAGAAATATGATTTCAAGTAGCTAAAGTGATTTTTTGCAATCAGTTGTGAATCAGATTACATCTTAGTTATCGAGATTAGAGTAACATGCTAATGGATAAGGGCTAGGTAAAGCCTAAAACTTGTATGTGAAAGGAAGATTTCGATGAATAATGAACAGCTACTTGTATTCCCCAATGAAATATTGTGTAGAAAAGGAGCTCGAAAGATAAGTGAGATACCAAATGAAGTGATAGAACTGCTACAGAAGGGTCAATTACAGACAGTTAATTTGACGGAATGGCTTGCTGTTGATCATGTGATATTATTTCAAAACGTTCTAAATGAGTTAGCGTTAGCAAAGGATTCGTCACCAGCTATTCAAAGACTACGCGATCTATCCGAACAGAAAGTGATGAAAATAATACCTGCAATTGCTCGTGAATGGCAAGTGCTATTGGATTGTCAATCTGAGGTAGATAGCTCCAAACTTTACGTTGCGTTATCTCAACATCATTCGGATAGTGTTCGCTGTTGGGCTGCCTACATCATCGGTCAACATCAACAAATGAGTTTATATGATAAATTAGTCAGTATTCGTCCGTTTGCTGCCGATTCGCATTTTGGTGTCCGAGAGATTGCTTGGATGGCATTAAGGGAGGAGACTATCAACAATGTAATAGAATCCATTCAATATTTGCTTGATTGGGTCGTTGATGAAGACGCAAATATTCGGAGATTCGCTATTGAATTGACACGTCCACAAGGTGTGTGGGCCAAACATATAACTGTATTGAAAGAAAATCCCTCCATTGCTCGTCCACTTATCCAATCAGTTATATCTGATCCCGAAAAATATGTTCAAGATTCAGTGAGTAATTGGTTGAATGATGCTAGTAAAACGAATCCAGAGTGGGTAAAGCAAATCTGTGAGCAGTGGTTGAATGTATCGGATACAAAGGAAACAAAGCGGATTGTCACTCGAGCGCAAAGAAGTTTAGTAAAGTAATTGGCAAAGAAGGGGAAAAGTTAGAATTTCATATGTTCCACCAATACTTTAACGGCAGAAATGCCGGTTTTTTTTATACATTTGGAGGACTGCATGTTATTGACATATATCGATCATCTATACTATATTATGTATAGATGATCGATATATGAGTTAAGGATGTGAATTAATTAAATGAAGATTGATAAAAGTCTTATAAGTGGCAGTACAACAATGCTAATACTCAAATTGCTTAATAGTAGTGATATGTATGGATACCAAATGATTGATGAATTAGAACGACGTTCAGAAAATGTATTTACTCTTAAAGCAGGCACACTATACCCCCTACTACATAACTTGGAAAATCAAGGGATGGTAGAATGCTATGAACAAGTATCCGAAAGTGAAAGGGCACGCAAGTACTATCGAATTACGAAGCGCGGTAAGAAACTTTTTGAAGAGAAGAAATCTGAATGGATAACTTATACATTTACTGTAAATCAAGTGCTAGGAGGATCAAACTATGCACTCGACTAATCAGCATGTTCAACATTTTATACAAGGGGTTTGTAAAGAGGTTCGCTTCAAAAGCATCCATGAACATATAACAAGGGAGCTTTTGGATCATATTGAAGATCAGAAAAATAAGTACATAGATCAAGGGATTGATGAAGAAACTGCAAATTTGAAGGCAGTGGAACAAATGGGTGATCCGGCTATTGTTGGTAAACAGTTAGACAAGACTCATAGACCAAAAACGGATTGGTCAATCCTATCCATGGCTGCGATACTAGTGGTGCTAGGTGGTCTATTCCAATACATTTTTTCAGGCGTAAACAAATATAGTATAAATATGTTTTCAGACTTTCTTCAATATGCACCAATCGGCATAGCAGCATTTGCGATTATGTACTTTTTTGATTATAGATGGCTTGGTCGCTATTCCAAGGTTGCATATTTTGTGGTTTTTGTTATTGCGGCAGCGGGGTTTCTAACCTCATCTAAGATTAATGGGACATACCAACATGTCTACTATACAACATTAATTTGTATTCCTTTATTTGCTGGAATTATTTATGGATTTAGAAACAAGGGGTATTTAGGTATTGTTTTTTCAGGTTTGTTTTATGCAGGGGTAGCATTGTTATGTATATCGGCTCCATCTTTTTCTGCTCTAGCATTACTTACGATCTCATGTCTAATTATTTTAACAGTAGCTATAGCAAAGGGATTTTTCGGCGGCAATAAGAAGTTAAGCTATGTACTCGTATATGTACCAACTTTTTTACTGTCTATACTAGCAAATTTTATTGCAAAGAGCAGAAATCCCTACTTAGTTGAAAGAATAGTTGAAAGAATTACAATGATCTTTAATCCGGTACAAGACCCATCTGGTTCCTGGTATCAACTATTCATGGTAAGGAAGCTAGTTTCGGCAGCTAGGCCTATTGGGATGGCTACACTTGAAGATAAGATAGAGACCATAGGTATTGATCGTATTTTGCCAATGTGGTCAACGGATTTGTTATTAACTTACATTATCGCAAGATTTGGCTATATTTCTGGAATTGCAGTAATTGTTCTTCTACTTATACTTATTTTTAGAATGTTTGTATCTGTGTTGAAACAAAAAAATGCGTATGGATTTCTTGTTTCTTTTGCAGCCTGCCTTGCCCTTACTGGACAGATTGTGTTATATGTTCTAGCAAATATAGGTGTTATGGCACCAATGTCCGTAACTCTTCCATTTGTTTCTTTTGGTGGGATTGGGTTTTTGGTCAATATAGTACTGCTTGGATTGATTCTTTCGGTCTATCGTCGAACAGATGTTGTGCATGAAAGGCTGCCAAGTAATTTATAAGATTAGATAAGATTAGTGAATGATGCACAGTCTATTTCCTGGATCGAGTCTGATAATAACATAACGACTTTGATTCCAATTCATTAGAATTCAAATTTGGTCATATCCCAATCAAGAAGACAGCTAAAAGAAACAAAGCTTCTAGCGCACATCGATATTTGATCGGTGCGCGCTGGTAGCCTGAGATATATATTGGAAGCCTTGATCCGATTGAATGGACAGATCCTTCGTGAGCTGCAATACCTTCTTATAATTGACGATGTTCCCTGTCTCTCATAAGACTGTCATCATACGCGGATACCCCAAATAAGGGTGTTAAAACTGGAGCTACGCATTCTGTAGGTTTTTATTTACATTACAGGTCCTTTATTGATTTCAGTAAGCTTGGAATTGATAGAAAAGATTTTTGCATTGACATCTGTTATGCCAAAACCAGCTAATCTGCTAGTGTGCATAACGTTATATTTTTCAGCAGTTTCTTTTGTTTCGAACATATAAATTCCACCGGCCTCATTTGTTTCGGGACTTTCTGTCCAGATTTTCCACATAAATCCATCCTCGTCGTTGATACTTTTCGCTAAATCTGAAAACTCCTCTGCCATTTCATCTCCGAACGGTCCATTCATTTTAAAATCTACTTGTAATACGTACGCCATGATGGTCACTCACCTTCGTTTATTTAGTAGTAGTAAAATACAATTCTCCTAAAATTTCGTTCACTTCATAACGATCTGTTGAAAGTTCCTGTTCAATAAAAGATTTAACATTTGCTTGTTCAACATCGTACATTACTTCAATTTCTTTGGAGAAAAGCAGTTTTTCTTTTTCAAGCAAGCTAGAAAGGGAAGGGATTGGTTTCGGTTGTAATTCATCGAGATTTAGAACTTTTTTCAATCCGTTGACATAGTATTCCAACGAACGGGCGCCAACAATTTTTACACCTTTGTTTTCTTCATTGGTCATAACAATAGTCGGGAAGCCACTAACACCCAAGCTTCTAACTAGATCAAAATCTTCATGTAGCAATTGTAGACCGAGGGGTTGTTCAGCTTCATTAACAATAGCTTCTCCATCAAGGCCGAGTTTATTTACGATTTCAATCATAACGGTTTTATCTGAAATATTTTGATTAAATGCGAAAAGTGCTTCTCTTGAACGGCGTAAATATTCGGATGCTGCTACATCAGTATGATTTTTTTGAATCACCTTAAATACACGAGAGGGAGGGTAGGAAGATTGTACTGGATTATCAATCATTAAAGTACCGTCAATTGGCATTCTCGAATATTGTCCAACTTCTCTCCAGTGAACAGCCACATCGGCTGGTTTATTAATTCCATTAGCAGGATCGATTGGTCCGTCATGCCATTTTTCTAGCAAACCACCCATAACTGTATGAAATTTAACATAACCTCCGTATTGCTCTACAAAACGACGAAGCTCAGGTTCAAGTGCCCAGCAATGTGAACAAATAGGGTCAGTCACATAATAAAGATTCACCATTTTTTGAGGTTGATTAAAATCAATAACCTCCATATCCTCTTCTCCAGCTACTCCACATACACCTGTTTTTAGATCACATACCATATTATTATTGTTCGTCATTATAATGTCCTCATTTCTAATTTAATTTGCCTGTAATTGAATTTTAGATCATAATAATTATTAACAACACCAATAATTGTGTGGATTTGTCGTTTATACAACACATTTAAGAATTTGTTTGAAAAGTAGGAGGTTAACAAAATGACTGAATCAAAGACGGACCCTCGAGTTCTGCGCACCCGCAAACTAATTATGGATTCTTTTATTGAACTTTCTGGGAAAAAGGAATTTAAGGATATTACTATAAAAGATATAACTACAGAAGCGATGATTAATCGTGCAACTTTTTATTATCATTTCGAAGATATATATGACTTGTTGGAAAAGGTATTATCAGAAGTATTGTTAGTTAATTTGAATTATGAGTTTTACCAAAATAATGAGCTAAATGAAGAAGTCTTCGTTAGTATTTTCAAAGCTATAACAGATTTTCAAAAGTCACTATCCAATCGTTGCCATAGAGGTTACGAAGATACAATTGCCCGCATTATTAGAGAACAGCTCGAAGTTATTTTTCATAAAATGTTGTTAAAACAAAATAAAACTGAAGAGGATGAAGCTCTTAAAATTACAGCTGTCCTACTAAGTTGGGGAATCTATGGCGCTTCTGTAGAATGGAGAAGAGATAGTCAGAAGATGCTGTCGGAACAATTTATCCAATTAGTAATCCCTTACATACGGACTGGGATTGATAGAACCTAAGTGGGATCTCCATTCGCTGAAGTAAGCAGCAGGAGAAATGCTTCAGAAGTTCGTCGAATATCAAGTATGCAAGAAGTCCAAGCGAAGTTTGCGCTTGGACTTCTTGGAGTATCAAATGGCAGCAACGCATTCTTCTTCGTAATCTAGCATGTTACTCGTAAATAAATGTTGTGTTGTGTCACAAAAACTCCCCTATTCTCGTCATATATGCAAAACGAAATAGGAGTGGTTGTCATGAAAGAGTTGACATGTATAGTCATCGGTGGAGGATATGCTGGTATTAATGCCGTCAAAGCGATTCGAAATACATTTAAGGACAAAGCAAACAAGCGTCCTCTTCGACTTATTCTAATTGATAAAAATCCGCATCACTTGCGTAAAGTATTGCTCTTCAAGCCCGCGGTCACGAATGAAGATATTAGAGTCTCTCTGACGGAATTGTTTCCTAAAGGTGTTGAATTCGTTCAAGCTACCGTAAAGAACATTGAATCAGAGCCCAAGAAGTTGAACTACCAGGATGTTAATGGAAATTGGAAATCGATGTACTATGACATTATTGTTGTGGCGATAGGTAGCGTCGTGCGGCAGCCTGATCTTGCTCAAGGAGGGATTGCTTTGGCGAGCTTGGCTACCTCACTTCAAATTAAGGAAACGTGGCGTGCAAACTTAAAGAAAGCTGTTATCGAAACAAATGCTAGAGAGCGTCAACGATTAATGACTATTGCCGTTGCTGGTGCTGGCATAAGTGGCATCGAGACATCTGCCGAACTGGCTTATTACGTACGTGAAGATGCACAAAAATTAGGACTTGACCCAAGTAGTGTAAGGATAAATTTAATTAACACGAACAAGAGTCTCTTCCCAGATGGTCCGCCTAAAGTAGGATTGAAACTAGAGCGTTATCTTCGTACTAGTGGTGTTACTGTTAACCATGAGGTCAAAATACTACAGGAGAAAGAGGGAGTACTTACCTTATCTAGCGGTGAGATGATGTCCGTCGGTTTATGTGTCTGGACGCTGGGGCTGTTACCCAACCCTAATCTGCGAAATATTGGACTACCGATTACCTCGGATGGACATCTGATCGTCGATCCAAGCTACAGGGTACACGATGCTCATGGTGTATACAGTATCGGAGACTGCGCACGGATCGTAGATCCAGCCAGCGGACAGGCGGACGGAAAGACGTGTAAGGAAGCCATTGCTCAAGCTACAAGGCTTGCTAAGATCGTGTTGGCCGATCTTGAAGGCCATCCGGCACCCAAGCATAAGGGATTTATTGACTTCTTCTGCTTTGGCATGGGACCGAAGAAAGGAATGGCATGGACACACTTTTGGGGGATGGATTTTATTTTTACAGGTAAGCTCGGATGGATTCTAAGAAAATTCACTTGGAATTCAGCAAGTCTATTATAATAGAAGAAAGATGATTAATGTGTAAGAAAGGAAGTGATGCGATGCAAGAGTTATATGAGCAGTATAAAGGCTTGCTGTATACGCTTGCTTACCAACTGACTGGATCGTCCACCGATGCGGAGGATATTGTCCATGACGTCTTTCTGAAGATATGTGACGTAGATCTTGAGCTTCTGGTTGAGCCAAAAGCATATTTGTGCAAAATGACAACGAATCGCTGTTTGGATTTCCTCAAATCCGCACGTAAAAAGCGGGAACGATATTTCGGAGAATGGCTTCCTGAACCGATATTCACTTCGAATGATGAATCCTTTGAATTCGTTGTACGTAAAGAGTTATTATTTTATTCGATGCTTGTGCTACTTGAAAGGTTATCTCCTTTGGAACGGGCGGTTTTTGTGCTGAGGGAGGCATTCGGTTTTGAATACTGCGATATTGCAGAGATTATTGGCAAAAGCGAAGTCAATTGCCGTAAGGTTCTAAGCCGTGCAAAGGGGAAAATTGGAATTACTACCGAAGAGCAGATTCATGTTGAAGCAGCAAGCGAGGAATGGGTCCGTCAATTCATTATAGCTCTCGAACAAGACAACATAAATACGGTTGTATCGATGCTCGCAGAAGATGTTGTGCTAGTTTCCGATGGGGGAGGCAAAGCAGTCGCCGCTGTCCATCCTATTGAATCGCGTGACCTCGTCACTCGCTTTCTTCTCGGCCTCGTTCGTAAGACGCTATTTGAAGAGGGAAGTATACAAGTCGCTATAAGAGAAATAAATGGCCAAACAGGAGTTGTCGTCCGAACAAACGTGGGTATTGAGACCGTTGTGCTTATGCATGTCGAGAGGAGTTCGATTCGCAACCTGTATTTTGTTAGGAACCCAGAAAAATTGAAGCATTTATTGAATAAGTTAGTATGAACTAGACAAACCCTAGTCTAAAGACTAGGCTCAAACACTTCCTAGGTCGGTTATATCACGCAAATTATGAAGCTATAATGGATTTATAACTTAGAGCGTGAGCTTATGAAACTGAAGGAAGTGTACGAAGATGAAGGCAATTGAAGCGACTGACAAAACGTCTACAGGTAAAGTGAACTGGGTGCTTTTTAATCCAAAAACTTATGCAACGATTCTCTATTTTTTGCTGTCTCTCCCCTTAGGGATTATCTACTTTACAATAGCGATAACAGGAATTGTTTTATCAATCGGTCTTACTCCAATATTTATCGGAATACCGCTGTTTTTTGGGGTAGCAAAGCTGTTAAATGGGATAGTGAATTTTGAACAAAATATGATACGACAAATTTTGGCTTTACCGAATCCTACTGTTCCATATACTAATAATGAGCAGTCTGAAGCAAGGCAGAATTGGTTTATGCAAATGGTGAGAGGTTTTGACGGTAAGTTATTTATTCGCAATCTGCTACTCGTGCTACTAAGATTTGTAACAAGCATCGTATTTTTTGTTATTATGGTTACGGTAATTTCACTAGCACTTGGATTTATTACATTGCCAGCTGTGCATATCATTTTGATGAATGAAATCCAGGTTGATATTTTGGAACATAGCTTGTTCAGTTATTTCCATATCGATTGGACGTTAAATCAGCAATATATGCTGTATGTAGGCTTTGGTCTAGTACTCTTCTGGATCGCGCTACGTATCGTGAACGGGCTTATGCAAATTCAACGTAGAATTATGTATGTAGATGAGCCATATCAAGAAACAGAGACGCCAATGCAATCTGAAGTAGCGGTTCAGTCGCCATATTATGATTTTCCCGAGGATCAAGTCCCTCAAGGGATGATGCAGCCAGCCTATAGAGAGCTTTAGAATTACTCTTTGTTTTGAAATGTAAATTAGTGAAGAACACTCAGTAAAAGTGATGAGTGTTCTTTTCGTTTCAAGAATATGAATCCTTTTCCACAAATATAAAGTAATATATGATTAGACTAGGTTAAAAGTATAAGGAGGGCAGTTAATATGGGCATTTTATCAAGATTTAATGATATTATGAAGGCTAACATCCATTCATTAATGGATCGAGCAGAGGATCCAATGAAGGTCATTGAGGAATATATGCGAAAGGCTAATCAAGATCTAGGGGCAGTGAAGGCAGAAACGGCAGCGGTAGCTTTGAATGAGCGAAGATCTAAAACTTTACTTGATGAGTGTAATGCAGATATTAGGAAGCTGCAACGATATGCAGAAAAATCCGTTGAAGCGGGTAACGAGGGCGATGCACTAAAATTTTTGGAGAAAAAAGAAAAGCGTGCTGAGCGGTTAGATGAGCTACAATTGGCATACGAGCAAGCTTCGAAAAACGCAGAATGTATGAAGCAAATGCAGGATAAGCTTGTATCTGATATAGGTCAACTGGAAGCAAGCTATAATGAGTTGAAAGGGAAGCAGGCCGTTGCTGCTCAATCCAAATATAATTCTTCATTCGAAGCAATGGAGGAAAAGGTGAATTTTTCTGTGGATAAAGCTGCAGCCCTTGCTGAGCTGCAGTCAGATGATCAGAACGATGATCTGGACCGACGATTCGCACAATTCGAGAAGGATTTGGACTCGCAAGCGGATAGCTCTACAAGTGTCAAAGATGAGTTAGCTGCATTGAAAGAAAAACATGAGAATAAGCAATAATAATTTCTTTAGCTATTGAGGTGAGCAGATGCAAGTAGTTGATTATAAATGCCCAAGCTGCGGCAATGGGATGAGCTTTGATAGTGCAACTGGATCGTTGTCTTGTAGCAGTTGTGGAAGAAAAGAAGATATTGAGCAAATTCCAGATCCCCTTAAAAAGGATGCATTTTCTGAGAATGAAGCTAACGAGTATCATTGTAATAGCTGTGGTGCAGTTATTATGACTGAATCGGAAACTGCTGCTACCGTATGTAGCTTTTGCGGCTCCGCTGTTGTTTTGGGAGATAGGCTAACAGGTAAGCTGGCGCCTGCAATGGTCATTCCGTTCGCTATTAGTAAAGAGGAAGCAATGAAGGCTTTTCAGAAATGGTGCAAAAGGGGTTTACTCACTCCTAAAGGATTTGTTACAGCGGATCGTATTAAAGGAATTACCGGATTATATGTGCCTTTCTGGCTCTATGAGCTACATAATCTAGTCGAGGCACAAGGCCGTGCAACCAAAGTAAGAACCTATGTAAGCGGTGATTATCGTTATACGGAAACGCAGCACTTTGATATTTACCGTAAGCTTCGCTTGAATTATAAGATGGTGCCCGTAGATGCATCGGAGAAAATGAATGATCAATTGATGGATAAGCTGGAGCCATTTCCTTACCAACAGCTGAAGGGTTTCAAAACACCATATCTAGCTGGTTATATTGCAGAGAAATATAGTTATGATGACGGTCAGCTGCTTCCTCGAGCAAACGATAAAATTAAGCAATATATCGAAGCATCCATTTCATCATCTGTGGCAGGTTATGCTACTGTTAATTTCAGTAATAAAAATATTAATAACACATTTACTAATGCAGACTATTGTTTGCTTCCAGTGTGGGTCGTTCACTACGACTTCAATAAATTAGAGTATACTTTTGCTATGAATGGTCAGACGGGCAAAGTAGTAGGCAAGCCTCCAATTAGCAAGGCAAAGGTTTTTGCATGGTTCGCAGGAATTTTCGGTATCTCTTTATTGTCATTAAAATGCATTTCATGGATGATGGGGGGAGGATTCCTATGAAGAAGCATCATACAATTTTTATCCTTCTGTTCTTCATAGTTATGATGCTTGTAGGACCTGTCAATACAGTGATGGCAGAATCAGCGGAAAGTAAAATCTTAATCTTTGATGAAGCCGAGCTGCTTAGTCAAGAAGAATATGATACGCTGAATAAGCTTGCAAATGAATTGGGAGGTGAACGAGCAACAGACATTATTATTTTAACGACAGCCAATTCCGATAACATAGATGTCGTAAAAATGACCGAGAATTTCTATGATGATTACGGACCAGGGTACGATAAACCTCATGGGAACGCTGTAATATTGACGATGGATATGAGGAATCGGGATATATATTTAGCTGGCTTCTATAAAGCAGAGCAATATTTGGATAATAAAAGATTGGATAAAATACGTAATAAGATTACTCCTTATTTATCGGATGGCGCATATGCGGACGGATTTGAAAAGTATATTGCGACAGTACATCGATATATGAGCTTCAAGCCTGGCGTGAACCCTGATAATATTTTATTTAATATCTGGTTCCAGTTAGGAGCAGCTGCAGTAATTGGAGCGATTGTCGTTAGTATTATGGCTTACAACTCTGGAGGTCGAGTAACGGTAAATCGGACCACTTACGAAGATGCAGGTACATCAGGGATTTTGGATCGCAAGGATCAATACATTCGAACCACTGTAATTAAAACTAAAATCGAGAAGAACAACAGTAGTGGTGGTGGTGGAGGCGGTGGAGGTGGCTTTACGGGCGGTGGCCATTCACATAGTGGAAGCAGAGGAAAGTTTTAATTGTATTGAAAGAATATGAAAAGTTTGAGGAGGGCTATAGGTATGGTATTTTTCAAAAATCAATTTTCTAATGTGGTGGAATGGGAAGAGTTTAGAGATGATATGATTTTTTGGAAGTGGAGCAATCGTGAGATTAAGAAGGGAAGTAAACTCATTATTCGCTCAGGTCAAGATGCGATATTTATTAATAACGGCAAGATAGAGGGCTTGTTTGAGGATGAGGGGGATTATAATATTGATTCTGATATTATTCCTTTCTTATCTACTTTGAAAGGTTTCAAGTTCGGTTTTAATAGCGGAATGCGTGTGGAAGTGTTGTTCGTTAACACAAAGGAATTCACCGTCAAATGGGGGACTCAAAATCCGGTTCTTATCCCGACACCGCAGCTTCCAGGAGGCATGCCGATTCGTGCCAATGGTACGTTTAATTTTAAGGTCAATGACTATGTGACACTTATTGATAAAATTGCAGGTATTAAAAACAGCTATCTTGTGGAGGATGTTAAACTTCGAATTACTTCGGTGCTAGATCAACTACTTATGAAATGGATCAGCAGAGAAGGGAAGGATATGTTCAATCTGCAGGCAAATGCTTCTGATATCGCCAGAGGTATTCGCGAGGACCTGGACATGGAAGTGATGGATAATGGGATGACGATTACTGGATTTCAAGTGATGAGCTTCAATTATCCGAAAGAAATCCAAGATATGATTACGAAGACAGCTTCTCATGAAATGATCGGTAATTTGCAAAAGTATCAACAGGTTAGTATGACAGACGGGATTGCATCGGGCAATGTCCAAGGCGGCGGTGCGGCATCGGATATGGCAGGCATGATGATGGGAATGAATATGGCTAATGAAATGATGAAAAATATAAACTCCAATCAGAACCAAAGTTCCAATCAGCAGCCTTCAGCTCCGAAAGCTTCGGAACCAGCACAAGTGCCACCAGATGCTTCTCAAGGCAGCTTGAAACATAACTTCTGCCCGAACTGCGGTACAAAGAACGAAGGTGCTAACTTCTGTCCTAATTGCGGTCATAAGCTGAATTAGCTCACGATTAAAGGGGAATGAGATTAATGATTTTCCGAAAATGTGGAAATTGTATGTTGAATAGCTTAATATAGTAGGTGGCTATTGTTTATTAGGGATGTTTACTCATAAAGTTATTCAATTCGGAAATATTCGGATAATAGCAGCGACAGAAGCTTCATAATGAATCAAAGGGAGAGAAACATCTAACAATGAAAAAGATATTATTATTTGTATTAGCTATTTCTATGGTTACAATCCTTGCAGCATGTGGTGGGGGAGACAAAGTAATAGATTTTAAGAGTTTGGATGATAAGTATCAAGTAAGTGTCTCTAATAGTTGGAAAGATGCAAAAGGCTCGCTTCATCCAGATGGAGATATTCAAATCTATGTTCCTTCAAAAGAAAAATATTTCATGACACTACTTGAATCCAAAGAGGATTTTAATGATTTTTCACTACAACAATATTATGATATAGTTACTGAACCATTCCTTTCTTCTTTGGAAAATCCTAGCCAGGGAGATGTAAAAGAAGTTACGATTAATGGTAATAAGGCGCATCAATATACGCTTGAAGGTACTGTAGACAACTTAAATATTGTTTATTTAGTTACAATTATCGAAACACCTACACATTATGGTCAATTGATGGCTTGGACGCTTAAGAGCAACTGGGATGCAAATAAAGACGAATATATCAATCTGACTAACAGTTTCAAAGCAGTAAATTAATCGCTGACCTCTTGACTTGATTTGAGATCCCCTATTAGAATGATATAAATTAAATAATAGCCTCTATTTAGTGCTGTCTAACACGTCACTAAAAAGTAAAAGCAAATGGAGATAACGTTCATCTTCATTTGCTTTTTTTTGTTTTTTGAGACTTAATTGCTCATCTATTGGAAATAATAAGATAATTAGTCCAACTATCCACAATCTGATTGGAGCATAAATAATGAAGTTAATGCAATTAACAATTGAACTTACAGTAGGATTTTTTACGTTGTTCATAGTTGTTAAAGTAATTGGCAGAAAAATCATTAATCAAATTACACCGTTCACATTTATTACAGCTATTGTGTTAGGAGAAATACTTGGAAATGGATTATATGACCCCAATATTGAATTAGCTACTATTGTTTATTCCATGTGCTTATGGGGGCTGTTATTGCTCGTAGTAGAATATTTCGGTCAAAAATCTCTCTGGTTTAGGGGCATCGTGGAAGGGAAACCCGCAGCGCTCATTGCAAACGGAGTGGTCAATCGGGAAGAGTTGAGAAAGCATCGGATGAATATCAACCAATTGCAAAGTTTACTTCGGCAGAGTGAAACGTTTTCGATTCGTGAAGTTGCTTTTTGCTACCTTGAAGCGAACGGTTCAATTAGCGTTTTAAAGAAGCCACAATATCAAAAGACTACGCTAGAGGATTTCAATCTATTAGGAAAGCCTGCTTATGTTCCTGTTACTCTTATTCGTGATGGAGAAGTGTTATGGGATGAAATAAAAAATCTGGGCTTTAATGAATCTTGGTTAAAGAAACAACTCGATTCGCAACGTATTTCAAATTATAAGGACGTGTTTATAGCCGAATGGCAGGAGGGAGATGGTGTTTTTGTACAAACTTTCCAAGGAAATAGCTGCCTTTGAGGTTGATGATAGTACCCAGCTATCAAAAAGATGAAAGAGAATAATAAACTATTTTCAATCTGAAAAGCGTGCTAAGAATGTTTATAGTTTAATATATTGCGGTTTACTATCTTCCTATTGACTATATCGATGACGTGTCTCAGGGGATTCGATTGTAGGGTCCATGTCCAATAACGAACTACTTCAATAACCTTTGGTCTGTTCCCAGGGGAGAGTAAAGTTTTTTTTATGAAAAATCATTTTCTTATAGTTTCTGTTATACTAAATGGAAGACTAGCGGAATCCGTTTCCTTAAAGTATGTTGAGGTTGTCTCCATGGACTATGCGCGGAGCGCGTCAGGGGAAGGAGGAACGGGCAGTCTGATTTCATTTGAGGTAGGAGTGCTATAATTCATGAAGAAATACAATATGATGCGCCCGATATTACTCATTGCGGTTGCGCTACTGACGAAAAGCTTTGTCACCAACATTTGCATGTTACTAGGTATGGAGCAAGAACCTGCAAGCAATATAGGTTTCTTTGCGATGATCATCGCCGCATTTGTCGTGTATTTCCGTTTCTCCAAGCAACGCCGCAAATAGTTACAAATTAACTTCAAAATAAGTAATCAGTTGTGGGGCTGTCTAGCATATCATGTCATTGTAACATGGCATGATATGCTAGACAGCCTTTGTTTTGTGTTTGCAAGCAATGCTAGGCGAGATAGAACAAAACTACGTTTTTCACATGGTAGTTATACAAATCTACACAATTCAAGCCGATTAGGTTCAGTGGCTCTTATCTGGTGCTATACTTCGGTTACTTATTAATAAAGGAGCTCACCCATGAATAAGCTGAAAAAATACATGGTTCCAGACCAGCTAAAGTATCGGCTTTTCCTAACATTTTTCGTATTGATTATAATTCCATTTTCAATAATGAATATAGTTAATTTCCGAAATATTGAGGCACTAATTCAGCAGAAAATTAATGAACAGAGCCGAAATCAATTGCAAAACATATACAATCTACTTCAAGATCAGATGAGTATTGCCTTTAAAGTCCAGCTCTATTTTGAACAGGACGCAACGATTCAACAAATTGTACAGTTTCCCGAAAAGGGAACGATTTTAAGCAATAAGGCTGCAATGGAAGAACGATTCAAAAGTATGAATAATAGTTTCTTTTTATATAATCCGTTTGTTTATTATACTATTCTTGATTTCTCCGGGAATGTGTACACTTCTTATGCCCCTAAGCGGGCTCTTAACTATAAAGAGCTTCTTCAGGATACTAATTTTCAAAGGGTACAAGAAGAGAGGCTCCGATATCTATGGATTACGGATGATCCGAACGATATTTCAAGAGATTTATCGTCAAGTAATTATTTGCTTTCTCTTTATTCAATAATGGAGAAATCACAGATGGCCTTTGGTTTATCAAGGGTGAGTATTGATTATGGTCACTGGTTTCAGACTACGTTACGAGATCAGATGGACGAACAGGATTATTTTATGATAATGTCGAACGGGGATACGATAGCGGGTTCTAGAAAAGGTGATATTATTTCCGAGGAAGTAACTAGTATGATTATAGCTAGCGATGAGTCAGGATATTTCACTGATAAGAATTCAAATAGCTTTATTAATTATATGTATATGGATACATTGGATGGATATATTGTTAATCGTGTATCGCTAACTATTCTTTTCAGTGAAATTAATGAATTAAAGAAACAATACTATTTTTTGTTTTTTATTTTAATTATAGCGTTTTCGGGGATAACGTTTTTGGTTGTGCATACTTTTTTAAGACCATTAAACCAGCTACAGCGCAAAATGCGAGATGTAGTACGTAATAGATTTCAACAACGTTTATATGAGAAATCATTTAAAGGTGAAATTTTGGATTTAGCTACTACTTTCAATAAAATGCTAGACGATTTGGATGTGATGGTAGTGAAGCTGAAAGAAGAAGAAAAGCAAAGGGATGTGCTGCATTTTCAGATGCTGCTGACTCAGCTCAATCCTCATTTTCTACTAAATACGCTTAACACGATGAAATGGATTGCTTTAAGAAATGGTCAGGAGGAAATTTCGACGATTTCGATGTCCCTTGGAAAATTGTTGGAGTCGGGCTTAAATTCTGAAATTGATCTCATTCATTTAAAGGAAGAGATAGAGCTAGTCAATGCATATCTTTACATCCAGAATTTCCGTTACAATAATAAATTTAGAATTGAATATTTTTATGATAAAAGTTTAGAGTATGCCTTATTACCTAAGCTAAGCCTGCAGCCACTTGTTGAAAATGCAATTCAACATGGTATTGGAGATATGGATACAGGTGGCTTTATTCATATTCGAATATTTCAAAAAGAGCAGCTTCTTATTATTGAGGTAGAAGACAACGGTTCTGGTATTGATTTGCAAAAATCTATTAAACCAAGAATGCGTCCAGGAATAGGCCTTAATAATATTAAGGAAAGATTGCGATTATTGTTTAAGGAGCAAGGTCAGCTTGAAATCGTTACTCCCCAGCAAGGGACTATAATAAAAATTATATTACCATTTCTGATGTCTGCTCCATTTGAATCGAATAAGTTACATGATAAGGAGTGAAAATGATGTGGAAGGTAATTATTGTTGAAGATGAAATATTTGTTCGTGAATCAGTCAAAGAGTTAATTAATTGGGGGGAATTGGGATTCCAACTTGTCGGAGAAGCTGGAGATGGATTACAGGCATTAGAGTTAATGGAGAAGGAAAAGCCGGATGTTGTCATTACAGATATTATAATGCCCAAGTTGAATGGACTTGAACTGTTGCAGGAATCAAGAAAACGAGCATATAAGAGTAAATTTGTTATGTTAACCTGCATGGGGGAATTTGAATATGTACGGCAGGCAATGGAATATGGTGCCGCAAACTATATATTGAAGCTATCTATGAGCGTCAATGATCTTCGGAAAATATTAACGACAATTAGCAGGGAGTTAGCTGAAAGTAATATAACTAAAGAAGAGGTAGAACTCCCGACTAATACTATAAAGATCAATCATCCTGAAATTAATAAAATTATTGCTTATATCGAGGAATACTACGATAAAGATATTACTGTAAAATCGTTAGCTCAATATGTAATGATGGGTGAAAACTACATTAGCGCTCTTTTCAAAAAAAAGCTAGGTCAAAACTTGATTCATTATTTGCATGAATTTCGTATCAATAAGTCTAAGGAGCTTCTACTGCAAAGTGATTTGGCGGTCGGTGAAGTAGGCGTGAGGGTTGGTTTTATGAATGACAATTATTTCATTAAAATATTTAAGCGGTTTACAGGGACAACACCGAGTCAGTTTCGTACGGAGCAGAGAAGATAGCTGCATAGAACATAATCACTATTTACTAGATAAACCATTATTTTATTTGAATATAATTGTTCTATAATCCCGGAGATATGTTACTTATGATCCTCTAGCTACCTTGCTATTCTTAAAGGGTAGTCATATTAAAGCAAATGTAGGGGGTAATTAAGTTGAGAAAAATGAAAATGCTTACAATGGTTGTTTCGCTTCTAGTCATTACAAGTATGTTGGCTGCTTGCGGAGGAAATAATTCTGGTACTGCAGAAAAGGATTCGAATAAGGGAGCAGATACAAGTACCATTAAGTTAGTAATGTGGGGTGGCGTTCCACCTGAATCTGGGCCGCAAGAGGTTGTAGATAACTGGAATGCAGCCAATGCTGATATTCAAGTTGAATATGTTCGTTATGTGAATGATGACGATGGCAACCTAAAGCTAGATACAGCATTACTTACAGGTCAAAGCATTGATCTATATGTTTCGTATACGATGTCTAACATCCAAAAACGCGTTGATGCCGGTGTTGCTCTAGATCTTACCTCTCGACTTGGAGAATACAATATCGATGAAAAAATGGGTCCTGATGCTAAGCTATGGCAGCTAGACGGAACGTACTATGGTATGCCAACAAAGAAAAATGCATCCTTTGTTGCCTTAAATCAAAATGCACTTGAAAAAGCTAATCTTAAAATTCCAAAGGAATGGACTTGGGATGAATACAAAGAATATGCAAAGATTTTAAATCAAGATTTTGATTATGGCTTAGTGCAAAGCACAGTAAGCTTTATGGATCCATTAGATTCCGTTCTAGAGAACATCGGTTACACGAAAGCCGATGGCAGCTCCAATATGGATAATGAGTATACAGTGAAGTGGCTGGAAATTTCAAATGAAATGATGACAGTTGATAAATCGACACCAACACTTGGTGAGCAATTGACTTCCAAAATGCCCGTAGAGAACATGTTCCTAGGCGGAGAAGCAGCAATGCTAAGTATTGGCGAGTGGTTAATTCGCAGCTCTAACAATCTAGATGAATATCCACGAGATTTTAAAATTGCCTTTGCACCGATTCCGCGCCTGTTGGAAAATAGTGAAGACTTCATCACATCAGGTGGTTTAGGTGACTTTATCTCTGTTAATGCGAAGTCAAAAAATCAAGATGCAGCATGGAAGTTTTTACAATGGTATGCTGATGGCGGGATGGCTCCAATGGCAGCCGGTGGTCGCCTACCTTCATCCAAAGATATGGATGCGTCAGTAGCACTTGATAATTTGTTAGGCGACAAGGCAAATACTTATGATGTGGATTCTTTGAAATATGTTCTGTTCGAGGATACGACACCTACTTTCGTACGTAATCTTGCACAAGAAGTTATTGATTTAAGAACACAAGAATACGAAAAATACTTCTTAGGTGGTCAAAATGCTCAAGATGCAGCAGCGAATATGGCGAAGCATCACAATAAATTTATCAATAAGTAATGTGTAAAGCAATTAACAATTTTACTGAAGCTGGTATCAATCGATGGATCGATTGATACCAGCTTTTTATTATAGAACAAAACGATGTTCGATATAGGGAAGCAATAAAAAATGTGTAAATATGACCTATGAAACAAGCGGTTTTGTTACTTATAGCAGGTGGGTAACTCTTGATATGATTATAACAATTCAAGAGAGATGGGGAATGATGATGAACAAAAACTGGATGAGAAGACAACAGCGGCTGGGCTATTTGTTTATAGGTCCCAATATGCTAGGCGTACTGTTGTTTTTTATAATCCCAGCATTCTATTCTTTATATTTGGTATTTACCGATTACCAATTTATGAAGCCAGACAAAAACTTTGTAGGCTTAGCTAACATTGAAAGACTTTTACATGATGAATTATTTTATACTGCGATGCTCAATACGGTCATATTTTTATTAGCTGTCCCGATCTCAATTGGTTTGGCTTTTGTAGTTGCAACAGTACTCAATCAGTCAGTCTATTTCAAAAAACTGCTTAGAGGATTATATTTTTTACCATATATTACGAGTGGTGTAGCCATTGCATTTGTATGGATGCTATTGTTTCAACCAAATCAAGGTCCGATCAACGGATTTCTACGCTCGATCGGAATAGCTAATCCACCTGGTTGGCTGTCGACGATTGAAACATCGATGTTCGCAATCGATATTATATGGGTTTGGTTTATGCTGGGCTACAACATGATTATTTATTTGGCTGCGTTGCAGGAAATATCTTCCGAGTTGCTAGAAGCGGCTAGAATTGATGGGGCAAATCGTTGGCAGACCATTCGCAAAATTATATTCCCACTCGTGAGTCCAACAACATTTTTATTATTAATAACAGGTCTCATCATGACCGTTAAAACTTTTGGTATTATTCAAGCGATTACCCAAGGGGGACCAGGTAATAGTACAACAATATTATCTTTATTCGTATACCAGCACGCCTTCCGTTACTACGATATGTCCTATGCAGCAACGATTTCTTGGGCACTATTTATATTCATCCTCGTTATAACAATGATTCAATGGTGGGGACAAAAACGGTGGGTACATTATTAGAGGGAGTGGTTACGAATGAAGACAAGTAAAGTAATTGAGCTGATCGAAATAAGAAAAGTAATTATGACGGTCATTATGCTTTTTTTTGGAATATTAATGATCGTTCCTTTTCTTTGGATGCTTAGTACTTCCTTAAAATCGCCATCTGAAGTATTCATATACCCGATTAAGTGGATACCAGAAGCTTTTAATTTTAGTCATCATATTCGTATTTGGAGTGGTGATCATAGCTTTGTTACGTATTATTTGAACTCATTGAAGGTTTCTATAGCGAGTACGATAGGTGCAGTGTTTTTATCTGCATTAGCAGCGTATGGATTTGCTCGTATTGAGTTCAAAGGAAGAAATACATTATTTATGGTCTATTTATCGATGATGATGATTCCGCCACAAGTATTATTTGTACCAAAGTTTCTTATGTTCGATTGGATTGGTATTTACAATACGCATTGGGCATTAATATTGCCTGGAATGTTTACTATTTTCGGTGTGTTTATGATGCGTCAGTTTTTTATGTCTGTACCCTATGAAATTTCGGAAGCGGCTTTTATTGATGGAGCGGGACATGTAAGGATTTTTTTCCATCTTATTTTACCATTAGCCAAACCAGCACTGGCAACACTAGCAATTATCGATTTTTCGTGGCATTGGAATGACTATGAAAATGCCCTTGTTTTTCTTATAGACAACAGCTTGTATACAGTACCACTAGGTTTGCAAACTTTTATATTGGAAAATACGGTTGATTACAACGGAATGATGGCGGCCGCATCTGCGGGGATATTGCCGATGATTATTATATTTATTTTGGGCCAACGCTATATTGTTCAAGGTATTTCAAATTCTGCTGTGAAAGGATGAGTGTTATGAGGAAGGAATTAATTGCAACAGATGTTACTGTAATCGGGGGTGGTCTTGCGGGGGTATGTGCGGCAATTGCTGCAGCAAGGCTTGGAAAAAAGGTTGCATTGGTTAATAATAGACCAGTGCTAGGAGGCAATTCTAGTAGTGAGGTTAGGGTATGGGTATGTGGTGCCACGAAACATGGTGTAAACCGTTATGCGAGAGAAACTGGTATTATGGGTGAGCTTTTCGTAGAAAATCAATATCGCAATCCGGAGGGGAATCCTTATATTTGGGATATTGTTATATTAGAGGCAGTGCGGGCAGAAGCAAATATTCAGTTGTTTTTGAATACGGATGTCCATCAGGTCCATGCATCTGGAGATGAGGAAAATCGAGAGATATCATCTGTTATTGGCTGGATGATGAATTCAGAGCGAGAATTAACTTTCCAAAGTCCAGTATATCTTGATTGTACGGGTGATGGTTTGGTAGGCTTTCTTGCGGGTGCCAAGTATCGTCTAGGTCGTGAAGCGAAGCATGAATTCAATGAGAGCTGGGCACCAGAGGTTGCAGATGATGTTACATTGGGCAGTACTATATTGTTTTATACAAAGGATGTAGGCAAGCCTGTGCAATATATTGCGCCTTCTTTTGCTAAAAATATTGAAGAGACGTCTATTCCGATTCGGCGAGTAATCCGAAGTGGAGATTCAGGTTGCCATTATTGGTGGATTGAATGGGGTGGGGAACATGATACCGTATATGATAACGAATTAATTCGTGATGAATTATGGTCTGTCATCTATGGGATCTGGGATTATATCAAAAACTCGGGAAAATTTGATGCGGAAACGATGACACTTGAATGGGTAGGCAGCATTCCAGGAAAACGCGAATATCGTAGATTTGTTGGAGAGTATGTGTTAAGTCAGAATGATATATTAGCTCAGGAGAAGTTCGAGGATCGAATCGGCTTTGGAGGCTGGTCGATTGATTTGCATCCACCACAAGGTATGTATGCAGAAGAAAGTGGTTCTAAACATATTAGTGCGGATGGAATCTATCATATTCCGTATCGCTCCTTGTATTCTAGCAATGTTTCAAATTTATTATTTGCAGGTCGTAATGTTAGTGCATCACATGTTGCCTTTGGAACAACACGAGTTATGGCAACATGTGCTGTAATGGGGGAAGCAGCGGGTACAGCAGCTGCGCTATGTGTGCAGGAGTCCGTAACACCTAGCCAGTTGCACTCGAGTCATCTATCTCGGTTACAGCAAACATTGCTAAGACAGGATGCATCGCTAATTGGGATAGCTGGATATGATATTCTTGATCTTTCGCATAAGGCACAAATTTCCGCCTCATCGTATTTAACAGAGATTGCTTTTGAATCGAGTCAACAAACCTATGAGCTGCACAATGATATTGGTTTTATCGTACCAGTAGCTAAGCGACTTAACAAAATTGAATTGTTACTAGATGTTAAACACAATACAGATTGCTATCTGGAATTATGGTCTACAGGGAAGGGAGAAAATTATGTTCCAGCTGAGCTAATGATGACCCTTTCCGTAACTGTTAAACAAGGTGAACAGCAGTGGGTTGGCTTCTCAATTAATCTAGAAGTAGAGCAGGAACAGAATTTATTCATTATTGTGAAGGAAAATCCAAGTCTACAGCTTCATCATGCTACGATGCCAATTGCAGGCGTATTGTCATTTGAGAGGTTGAATTCTCCAGATATCATTCGCGAGCTAGAGGATGCAGATTATACACAGCCAGTGTTGGAATGGAGTATGAAAAATGTAAATCGAAAGCAGTTTTGTTTCAAGGCGGATGCTGATGATGTCTATGCTCCAAGCAGAGTTTTGAATGGATATAAACGTCCATATGCGGGCCCACAGCTATGGGTATCAGATAAAATGTCCGTAGATAGTACACCGTATATTGAATTGTATTGGCAAGAGCAGCAAGTGGAAATCCGTACCATTGAGCTTACTTGGAATGATGATGTCAACGAAGATCTTATTAACTTGCACCATCATGAAACTCCATTCCGCATTATTCCAGAGCTAGTGGCTGATTATCGATTGGAGGCTATGATAGATACTAAAGAGTGGCAAACGATATATGAGGGAACAAACAACCATAAACGCCGAAATGTGATTGGGCTCGATCATATTGTCAAGACAAATGGCATTCGACTAGTTATAACTGCTACTAATGGTTCAGAGTATGCACAATTAATTGAAATGAGAGTGTATGAATAGTCGATGTATGAGCTTATAGAGCTTCACCATAAAAGAAAATAGACATGAACCGCCGTATACCGAACTGTACGTAGGTGTGAGAGATCTGAGACTAGGCATCCCCTCTTACACGAAATAATCACAAAAAGCGTCCCATCAGCTAATCTTTTGGGACGCTTTAATGATTTTAAATAGTTTGTCAATTTCTCCTTTTCCTAAGAGGGAATTGTTTATTTTTTGAGAAACAGCTTGTAAATGTTGATTGAAATTTCTAATCCGGTTAAGTTGTCGTGATAGGCCATGTGGAAGATATGCTCTTCATATTTTTTATAGGCTTCGATTATCCGCCAATTATTCTTTTTGGATAAGCGTAATTGGCTTGAAATACGTTTGCTTCTAAGGAATAGTAGACCTGCTCGTAATAATCTGATAATTTTAAGGAGATAGACTATGAAAGGGAAGGCGGTTTTGCTATGAATATCGCTGGAAATAAGGATGCGGGTACTTGGTCGATTGATAGAGAAGTAGATATCTTGCTGATGTCGGATAGCTTTAAGGATTGGATTGGCTGTGTAAGCTTGGAGCCTACCGTTAGACCGAGTTTTTTATCTGATGTCGTTTATGAGCCGGATCGGTCAATGTTTAATGAGCATATGGCAAAGCTGATTTCTGGCGAAACAAGTAGCTTAGAGCATCGCATAGTCATTGCTCCTAATGAGCTTAAATGGGTACAAACTATTGCGATACCGCTGTGCGCGCGAGATGGTGCTGTGCAACGTATCGAAGGAGTAGTTTTGGATATTACGGAGCGGAAAGTCGAGCAAGAGCGAATAGCAGATAAGCTGTCTATATATCAGAAGCTAATGGATACGCATGATGTCGCTGTTTGGTCTTACGATATTGCTACTCAAAAAACGCTATTTATATCGGAAACAATTACTGCTATTACAGGATATGAGGTCGAGAGAGCGAGGGAGCGTAACTTTTGGTTCGACATCATGCATGAGGAGGATAAGTCATTTCTCGATCAGGCAAAAGTCACGGTGGAACTAGGTGGCAGTAATTATAGTAGCGAGCATCGTGTAATTCATGCTAATGGTGAAATCAGATGGCTTCAAGTAAAAGTTATTCCTTATTTGGATGGTTCTCGATCGGTTACTCGGATTGACGGTAGCGTAACTGATATCACCACAAGGAAAAAAATGAAAGAAAATATACATCGTAGTGAGCAGCGTTATCGTTCGTTGTTTGAATATAATTTGGATGCAATTTGGGAATTAGATTTACTAGGTAACGTGATCGATCGTAATTCAGCAGTGACAACGATGGAAGGCAAGCGATTCGAATCTGCTCAAGATAGCGAGCCATTTATTCCGGTCTTTGGCGATCAGCAAACGGGGCGGATTAAAGACTATTTTGAGAGGGCGATTGAAGGGCAGTCCATACATTATGATATGACGACCAGTAGCGAGAATGGACAACAATTGCGCTGGGAGATGAAAAACATCCCGATTATTGTGAATGATCATATTGAGGGTGCTTTTGTTATAGCGAAAAATGTAACAGAACATAAAAAGATGGTAAGGGAGCTTGGTGCAAGCGAGGAACGCTACCGCAGCTTGATTGAGCTGTCACCGCAGCCGATGATTTCTGCTTATAAAGGGAAAATCGTCTACAGCAATCCTGAGGGCTTGAATTTGCTTGGTGCTGAAAGTATGGAGCAGTTAATTGGAAAGTCGATATACGATTTTATTCATTCGGATTATCTTGAAACTGTAAAAAATAAGAGTCAGAAATTAATAGAAAATAGAAATATAGAAGTAGAAGAGTATAAAATCATTCGCATCGATGATCGTGTAATTGAGACGGAAGCTATTGGCATATATGATGATGAAACAGAGATGACGCTCATTATATTAGTAGATATTACTGAACGATTGAAGATGGAGAGGGCCTTGCAAGAAAGTGAGGAACGGTATCGCCGGTTGGTTGAGCTGTCTCCGATCGCAATTGCTGTGTATAAAGATCGTGAAATTACTTATATCAATCCAGCTGGAGAGAGTATGCTGGGATTAGAGTTTAATAGAGGGACATCCACGCTGAATATTATTGATATGATTCTTCCGGAATTTCGTGAGTACGCGAGTGCGGCAATGGAGCATACGGCGTTGAACGGCTATTCCATCCCTGCTGAATATCAATTTAATCGTGCTGATGGGCAGGTTATTACAACATCTATGCTATCTATATATGATTCTCAATCCTCTTCTATACAGCTTATGCTTCAGGATATTACGGAAAAGAAGCAGGTTGAGCGGGATTTATTAGAGAGTGAAGAGCTGAGCAGGCTGCTTATTGAATTATCGCCTGAGGCTATCGTATTACATAAAGACTATAAATTTATTTATATAAATATGGCGGGTCTGCAGTTATTCGGTATATCTAATCCAGACGAATTGATCGGACAATCGATATTCGATACGATCCCGCCCGAATACAGGGTTCCGGTAACCGAACGATTGGAGGAAATTTACAAGCAGCGCTCCGCTGTTTCCCCTCATGTGGAACAAAAAATTATACGTCGAGATGGTACTGAAATTGATGTAGAAGTGATCGCTAGCAGCTTGCCTTATAAAGGGGAAATTGCCGGGATTACATTGTTCCGTGATATTAGGGACTGGAAAAAGGCAGAAGATGATCGGCAACGTGCGGAGAGAATCATTCGTGAAAGCGAAGAACGGTATGTTCGGCTACAAATGAGTTTAGATCAGTTCTCCCATGATCTGTTCGGTGTTATGAAAATTAGTCAGATGGAGCAGCGGTTGTTGCAGGAAATAAGAGCCGTACTGGGTGTGTCCAGTGTTGAGTTATTAAATGTAGATGATTACGGGGATAAGCTATGCGAAATTATTGAAACCGACAAAGGCTACTCTATTAAAATTGGTGAAAGTAAAGGTAAAAGCTGCTTACTTTATATACATGAAAAGCCGATAACATTAATGATAATTTCTAAAAGAGTGTGGCTTGAAACGCTTACTCGCTATGTCAGCGTACTATACGATAATTTTCTATTAATCGAAAATTTAACGCAACAGTTAGAGCAGGCAGTCTCGGAGCAGGTTGCCCCAACATGGCTTCTGCGCTTTATGTTTCAATTGTCCGAAAATGAGCGAAAGCGTCTTGCGCA
>DXHF01000154.1 GCA_019113605.1 Candidatus Paenibacillus intestinavium | reverse complement strand
TCGGTACGATCGTCATTGGACATAACGATGGATGGAAACAAGCATCCGGAATCGGACGGCGAAACAATCAGTCCTTCCATCATATCCCCCATCACATGCTCATCAAGATGATCGATTATAAGGCAGCTGAGCAGGGTATCACCGTGATCCTGACGGAAGAGGCATATACTTCGAAAGCCAGCTTTGTAGATCAAGATCGGTTACCGAGTTATGGTGAAGAAGGGACATGGATCTTCTCAGGCAAACGGATGTATCGCGGTCTGTATCAGAACACGAAGGGCTTTATTCATGCCGATGTCAACGGTGCAGCCAATATTATGCGAAAAGTATTCCCAAACGTATCAGTCAAAGATACGAATGGGATAGAGGGGTTGGATGGTAACCAGACCATCAACGTGTCAACTCCGCTGGTGTTAAGCATCCTGAAATAAATGGGATGAACCATCAGAAACCCCCACTTCAGCCGAAGCGACAGCTTTGGTAAGTGGCGGGAGTATTCATCAGTTGTTGATTAGAAATGTAACAGTCCATGAAATACATAGCCCGTCTAAAAATGATATGGTAATATGGATATGTAATTTATTGGGTGGATATAAGATGTCTACTAAATATTCAAAACAAGAGAGGTCAATTGACTGATGAAAAATAAACAATTAAGTGAATATGCTTTATCAGATGTTAGTAATCTGAAGGTTCACGGCAGAACTACAGGATTACTGTCTCCATTAACATTATTTTGGACTGGCAGCGCTATTGAGTTAAATGCAAAAGCATCTGAACTGTGGATTGAAGTAGAGGCGAAATATGATCAATATGAGCCTTGGATCAGCATACTCATTAATGATGCTCCTGTAAGCAGATTAATGATTACAGAAGGCAAGCAGTGGATATGCGTATTTCGAGGTATGAATGATAAAATCATTAAAAATGTACGTATTGTTAAGGATACTCAGGCGATGAGTGGGGATGCTAATTGCTACTTACAAATGCATGCGTTAAAATCGGATGGGCAGTTTATGCCAATCGCAGATAAGCGATATAAGATTGAATTCATAGGGGATAGTATTACATCAGGTGAAGGCATCGTAGGGGCTAAGGTGGAAGAAGACTGGATTCCGATGTGGTTTAGTGCGGTACATAATTATACTAGAATTACAGCAGCGGCACTCGATGCAGAGTATCGAGTTATTTCTCAAAGTGGCTGGGGTGTACTTACAAGCTGGGACAATAATCCTTTTGCTAATATACCTGCTTATTATGAGAAGGTGTGTGGCCTATTAACTGGAGAGCTTAACGAGTCCTTAGGAGCGTTTACCGAATATAATTTTGATGCGTGGCAGCCAGATGTTGTCGTCGTTAATCTAGGTACGAATGACGGTGGGGCTTTTTATTCGTCAGAATGGAAAGATGAAGTAACTGGGAAGATCTATAAGCAACGGTTAAATGAAGATGGTAGCTACAATGAAGCAGATTTGACATTGTTTGAAGCGGCTGCTATAAATTTTCTAGCTAAGCTAAGAAATTATAATCGAGATGCACAGATTATATGGGCTTATGGCATGCTTGGTATACCGATGCTACCTGCTATTCATCGTGCAGTTAACATGTATACGGATCGAACAGGTGATACGAAAGTTTCGGTGCTGCAACTTTTGAGTATGACCGAAGCTACATCGGGATCAAGAAATCATCCAGGAGTTCTTGCCCATGAGCAGGCGGCCCAACAACTAACAAGCTACATCAAAGAAGTATTATTACGATAATAGTCGAAATAGTGATTTGCTATAAAAAAGGCTATGATTGTAGTAAAATAAATGAATGCAGTATACATGCTATAAATAACTGGTAGAGAGCAGGAAATCGTGGAATGACAGATAACGGGCAGCAGCGTTACCGCTTTAGTGAAGCACCAATTTGGAATCTTAATCGTAGTTACTATGAAGAAGAAGGACTGAAAGCTTGGAATAATGACCAAGTTCCTCAATATATAACGAGCAATCCAATGATTGCAACCACTTATGCCGAGATGATCTTTGGCTTACTTCAGGATCTGGCCAGTAAAGGAGACAATACTGAGCCTGTAATGATTGTAGAATTAGGCGCTGGAGCTGGTCGCCTTGCTTATCATGTACTAGTAGAGCTATGTAAGTTGAGAGACTATGCGGCAATTCCATTACCGCCATTCTGTTATATTATGACGGATTTGGCGATGAATAATGTTATAGCGTGGAAGGAGCATCCTGCGCTGCAAGATTTTATTGCGGAAGGTATTGTTGATTTCGCAAAATTTGATGCGGTTAATGATACAGAACTGCATCTTGTTGCTGCTAATCGTACGATTAGTGCAGGAGAGCTACAGCAACCGTTAATTATCGTTGCCAACTACTTCTTTGACGGTATTCCACAAGAGTTACTATATGTGGGCGACGGTCATATTTACGAAGCAGATGTGTTTGTTGATTACCCAGACCAGGCGGATGCACTTAAACCATCAGAAGTATTAGATCAACTGTCGTTACGATATGAGTATCGCCAAGCGCCAGAGTACGAACAAGAAGACTTCCCATATCGAAATGTCATTGCCACATATCAGGAGCAATTAGAGGATTCGCATATTTTATGGCCTTCATCTGGCTTGAAGTGTTTAGAACGTCTGAGTAAGTTAACGCAATCAGGATTTGTATTAATAACAGCAGACAAAGGAGATAACCTTTTAGATAGCTTTAAATTTGCGGAGCCGCCAGAGTTGGTTCTCCATGGAGCATTTTCATTTACAGCTAATTACCATGCATTTGTACAAGCTTATGAAGAGAGTGGAGCGATGGTGTTATTCCCACCCCATCATTATAAAAATCTAAATGTTGGTTGCTTTATAAATGTGGACAATCCGATGAGTTATACGAATACAAGATTAGCGTATCACAGATTTGTTGAACGATTTGGTCCAGAAGAATTTTTCAGCTTGAAAGAATGGGTAGACACCCGTATTGATACGATGGGTATACAGCAGATTTTAAGCTTCTGGCGCTTAGGTGGATACGATGCAGAGTTTTTCATCCAAAGTGCGAGGCAGATTTCAAGTTTGTTGCCGGATGCTAACGATGAAGAATTAGCTGATCTTGCTAGTGGCATACAAATCATGTGGTCTTCATATTATGTAATGGAACAAAAGTATGACTTGGCACTCGATGCGGGATTAATACTATTTGAGATGGACATGTATGAACAGTCGAAATATTTCTTGGAAATATCGGTTCATTCAGATGAAGAAGAGATTGTCTCCACCGTATATTATGGACTAGCGGTTTGTTGCTTCGAAATGGAATTAATTGAAGAAGGTTTGGAGTATACGAAAAAATTACTTGAGCTTGAGCCCGATCATGAAGATGCAATGGCGATCATCCAGAGCTTTGAGTAATATGAAAACAATGACAAGGGCTCTGCTGGCATAACATGCGCAGGGCCCTTGTTGCATCTATGAGATCACTTTATCTAGTTTTCAATTATTCTCTTGTCAGTAATACATATTACTGCTAATATCATAGTGACTTATTAAACGCGTTTAATAAGTCACTATGATAATAGGTGGGGGGAGTACAGTGAGCAATCAAAGACTTACTTCGCAACATACAAAATTAGCAATTATAGGTGGTATTCGTGCAGCATTATTAGCTGGAGGAAATGCTACGAAAATTGAACTGAGTCAAAAGCTAGCTATAAGTTTCCCGACGATAAGCAAATTTCTCGCTTTAATGGAAAGTAAGGGTGAAGTAGTATCTGTTGGACTTGATTCATCCAGTGGAGGAAGAAGAGCAGAGCGATACAGCTATAATCCGAATTACATGCTGGGATTAGCTATTATTTTGGAGAAAAACGAAACGAATTATACTGTTTTTAATTGCTTAGGGGATGTTATTGAGCAAGGTAGTACTGATAGTATTCTTGTGGAAGAGGTATCCCACCTGATCAGTTTTATTAAGAGTAAAAAAAATTCACATCCTACCATCCATACGGTCTCGATTGGAGTTCCGGGTGCTGTTGACAATGGTAAAGCATTTTACATACAAGGGTATGAACATTATCAAAATGTTGATTTAAAGCAGTTAGTGGAGGAGCAATTATCCATCGCTACTGTCGTTGAAAATGATATGAATGCTGCAGTTATCGGTTATATGGCACAACAAAAACCGAGTGAAGATATATCATTGTTTTATTTGTATCTAGGGCAGAACGGACCAGGGGCAGGGATCGTTGTTAATGGTCGTATTGTACGTGGAAAAACGTTCTTTTCAGGAGAAGTTCAATTTATTCCACAATATAATGAGCAAAACTTCTTGGAAGCATTAATGAGCGAAGATGATGAAGCGACAACCACCGCACACATAGATAAGAGAATTGATGCTATTAGTCGATTAGTAGGCTCAGTTACATCAATCTTAAATCCACATTGTTTTATTGTTTGTGAAGAGGAAATAGATACTTCCATGCTTCATCAAATTACTGAGCGAAGCGCGGTATACGTACCGAGAGAACATCTTCCACAATTAGCAGCAAGTAACTTGAAAGGAGATTATTTGATTGGACTACAGAGTTTGGGGTTAAGCGAATTGATGTCGCAACGAATAGAAGACTAACACAGAGGAGTACAGATACCAATGGTAACGTTTTTTCTTATTATTATTTATTTAGCTTTTATTAGTTTAGGTTTACCGGATTCATTACTTGGATCAGCTTGGCCTGTCATGCGAGGAGATCTACATGCATCACTTGGTACAGCAGGCATTATTTCTATGGTTATTGCAGGCAGTACGATCGTATCGAGTTTATTCAGTGGTGTCGTTATCGAGCGCTTTGGTACAGGGAAAGTGACATTAGTGAGTTGTCTGCTGACAGCTGTAGCATTACTAGGTTTTTCATGGTCACCTTCACTAGTTTGGCTAATCATTTGCGCAATTCCACTTGGTATAGGAGCGGGTGCTGTAGATGCTGGTCTTAATAATTATGTAGCTCTTCACTACAAGGCGCATCATATGAGTTGGTTGCACTGTTTCTGGGGTGTAGGTGCGACACTAGGTCCAATTATTATGGCTTCGTTTATTGCTGAAGATAAAGTATGGAGACAAGGTTATTTCACGGTTGCTTGTATCCAATTCATTCTTGTTGTGATAATTTTCGTTTCTTTGCCGCTGTGGGATAAAGTAGCGAAAAAAAGTATAGAAGGCAAGGCGGAAGCTCAGAAAGAAGAAACAATCGAAGTGCTTGAGCAACACGAAAAGACGAAAAAACCATGGCAAATCAAAGGGGTTAAACTAGCGATGATAACCTTTTTATTTTACTGTGGAATAGAAGCAAGTATGGGTTTGTGGGGAAGTAGCTTTCTTGTAAACGTAAAAGGCTTACCTGCAGCAACAGCAGCACAGTGGGTGTCTTGGTTTTATATAGGCATTACAGCAGGCAGAATGATTACTGGATTTATTACGTTCGCAATGAGTAGCCGGGTGCTAATTAGATACGGTCAGTTCATTGCTTTAGTAGGTGCCTTATTACTTGTATTACCGCTACCTTCTATCATTTCACTGATTGGATTTATGATTGTAGGGTTGGGATTGGCACCAATATTCCCATGTATGTTGCATGAGACACCTGCAAGATTTGGGAAAAAAACGCTCAGTCTATTATGGGGTTCCAAATGGCTGCTGCCTATACGGGGAGTACATTAGTTCCCCCGATGCTAGGATTGCTTGCTGCTAATATTAATCTCGGAATTTTCCCGATTTTTATCGTTATATTTGCAATTGCTATGCTGTTATGTACGGAGCAGTTGAATCGTTTTGTAGCAAGAATACGTACAGCTAATTGATAAAATGGGCTGCTGTTCAACGATTGAATAACTGAAGCTTTATCCTATTAATCGTTGAACAAGGCAGCTGATCGAATAATTTCCTACTGCAGATCATTGTTTACTGCCCAGATAAGCGTCAAATTTAATCGAAAACACCATGCTTTATAATTTTTGTGTTCACTTTTGCATCAAAATCAATCGATGGATATGTTTCTGACCAGTTGATTTGTTCCCAAGTAGTATGATAAAAAGCGAATAATCGTCTACCGACAGAGAGGCTATCTGAATTTGCTTCTTGTAGCTTCTTAATAACGATATTGGCTTCAGCTGTTAGCTTTTCAGAAATAATTTTTTCTAGATCTCGAATTTTTTGAGCGGAGTCTAAATAGTTATCCGGATACTCCAATACTTCTATTTTCAAATCTAGATGAATATGTGATGAAATATCATTAACATCCTGTCCGATGACCTTAAATTTACGCTTTACATTCAATACATTAATGTAAATATAATTTTTACTCTCTGGAACCTCGTTTTCGGATACCTTTACTTTAATTTCCGAGTTTTTATTTAATTCGTTAGCTAATAACATATAGATTGTGGATTCTGCAATATTTAAATCTTTGCCCGTATACTTTGAGCCATTGAACAAAGCTAATCCGATAAATTTTGCTTCATGTTTCAGTGCTTCGATGAGTGGTAATATAATATCAGTTGCAGGATCGGAAAAATCGGAATACATCGGTCTCGTTTGTCGTGGAATGACACTGTCTGCTTGAGCACTTTCAAACAAGCCTTCGAGATATGCGCTCATACTTCCTGCCTCATTGAGCTTAATATTTAATAGATCATTAGCTCGTCCCTTTACAACAGCAGCATTATCAACGAGTGAATTTCTTGGATCTCGATAAAACAAATCTAGTCCAGGCTGAATATCCTGCTTTGCGTAATCCTCACCGAACAATAGAACGATCATTTTTGAGGCATCGTATTGCCCGGAAATTTTAAGATTTAGCTCCTTTTCAATATCCATCGTCGTATCCCCTTCCTCCGATAGAACTTGACTTTCTGCTATTTTTGCTCCGCCTTCGCTAGAACTGAATACAGGAATAACGATTGTACCTAATAGCTTCCCTTCCTTAGTTACATCGAATCCCGAGGCCATTACTAGCTTGGCATCTTTAAGTAATTTTTGATCCCAGCAGCCAGTTAACAGCACAATACAACAGCATACTAGAAGGAGAATGGGCTTTCTAGATATATTCATGATGGAATATCCTCCTGCACTTTTTGGCGTCGAACAACTGATACGATCAATAGAATAATAGGCAATATAAAGGTGAATATAATACTATATAGGTTACTGGTAAAGCCCAATGTATGAATAACCTGACCATTTACTGGTATTAACGATACGGCAATAAACGTTAAAGCCCCCAAACAATATACGAAAGGAGTACGCTTCGTTTTGCCGAACAAATGAGTCATTCCGATCGATGCTAAATAAAGAAACATCATTACTGAAGTGGCAACCGATACAATCCAAATAGAGAAAAATATAAGATCAACTCTATCAATAATTTCCAAGTACTTGAATTTCATAATATACAGTACAGGCTCAGGAATGAATCGTAGTGCTTCAGTTCCGAAATAGGTGATAGTGATAAAGGTGAGATAGGTATAGAAGATGATGGTAAATCCGCTAGCGGATAAAGCGACCTTCAATTTCCCTACCCCTTTCCCTAAGCAGTAAGGTAGTATTACGAGTAGCGATTCAAACCCTTGAAAAGAAAACGATCCTTGGGATGCCCCTTTTAAAATCTTATAAACACCATTCACTCCTATCGGTTGAACGAATAAAATGTGAATATCCCTTAGTATAAGGAAGGTAAAAGCAAGTAAGACGACCAGTAATAATGACACTACAACAAAAAAACGAGCGATTACTTTCAAACTTTCTTTGATGCAAAATATACAAATCGCAATAAGTAGAAACGATATGACCCATATTGGCGTACGGGGGAGTATCCATGTATTCACTTTCTCTCCAAATTGCAATGTAATTAATATAGCTGACAGTAAAAAGTAACTAGTGTACCCTACTTTTAGTAAAAACCCGATCGGTTTACCTACAATCATGCTCATAACCTCGAAGATCGTCTGCTCCGGATAGCGACGACATAAAAGCCAAATAATTAAAATACCGATTTGTACAAACATACCGGCAATAAATACAGAGATCCACGCATCGCTGCCTGAAATTTTATTCACCTCATAGGGTAAATAAATAATGCCAATACCAATTTGAGTTTGCATAATAAGAAAAAAAAGTTGAAATTGAGAAATTTTGTTTTCTGCTTTAATCATTGTAAATTGGCTCCTTGGTTGTAATTATTTCTTCATTTTTTTTGTGTAGCGGTTAATGTTTCTATTTTTGCTCCACCATATTGGCATTCTTAATATGGAGTCCTTTAGATGATGCCAGCGGAACGGAGCAATTGGTGAAAAGTAAGGAGTGCCGAATGATTCCAATTTGCACAGGTGGATTAATAGCACCATTAAACCAAATGCAATACCAACAAAGCCAAAAATTGCGGCAGCAATCATCATTGGAAATCGTAATAGACGAACAGTAGAACTCATCTCACTTGAGGGCACGACATAGCAGGCAATAGCAGTCATCGCAACGATAACAATCATCGTATTCGATACTAGACCTGCCTTCACAATCGCATCACCGATAACAAGTCCGCCTACGATACTAATCGTTGTACCAATAGCAGTTGGTAGTCGAATACCAGCCTCTCTAATCAGCTCGATCGTCAATTCCATAATAAACGCTTCAACTAAAGGTGGATAAGGAATATTATCAATGGAGCCTTTAACAGTAATCGCAAGCTGAGGTGGCATCACGCCAAAGTGAAAGCCAATAACTGCGATATAAATAGCTGGTAATGTTACTGCTACACCAAAGCTGAATAGTCGAATCATACGAATGAAGCTTCCGACATAGACACGACTATTATAATCATCTGGTGATTGATAGAACGCAAAGAACGTGGAGGGAATGAGTAGTACAGTAGGAGATCCATCGGCAAATATTGCTATTTTGCCCTCCATCAAATTAGCCTCGACACGATCGGGACGTTCTGTATTCAGCATTTGTGGGAATGGGGAAGCTGTGGAATCCTCGATATACTCTTCCAAAAATTCTGTACTGAAGACCATATCGGTAGAGATGTTATGCAGCCTCGTTAGTGCAGTTTCTACAATCGTTTCATCAGCTAGTCCTTTCATATAGGCTAAAGCTACCTTTGTATTTGTCTTATTACCGAGCGTTATATATTGAATATACAAGCTACGGTCAACAATTCTATGTCTTAGTAGATTCAAATTGATCGTTAGATTTTCTACAAATCCTTGATGGGCGCCTCTAACAACCTTCTCATTACTCGGCTCGTTCGTGCTTCTAACGAAACTTGCAGCTGTTTCCACGAAAAATACATGTTGATCGTCATCAATATAGATTGCCGAAAATCCTTCAAGCAGTTTTTGCGTGACTTCATCAAAATTTGTTGTGTTAGGCAGATTGCGAAAGGGATAATTAGCTTCGTTAAATTTGCTAGTGAAATCCGAAAGTGATAGAAAAAAGTTTTGTTGCAGCTTATCTTGATCGACTAGCGTTTCAAAATAAAAGGTAATACATTGTTTGTTATTGAATACGAAACGACGATTTTTGAGATCCTGTGATTGCTGGAAAAAGTCCTCAAGGTAATTAATATTGTCTGCTATGGAACGGAAAACGGTTGTACCTATAGGTTCAGAAGTTTGTGTAATATTATTATTGTCACTACTTGTAAGGGGAAATGTAAAGTTATCGATTCTCATCTGAACACATCCTGATAAATTAGTATTTAGTAAAATCTGTACTATTAAGATGCTTCTATTGTTTGGAAATTATACAGACAGATAGATGACTAGTTATTATATGAAATTAGCACCAATTTTAGAGGTGTATGTCCAAATACTGGTTATGGTATAGTCATTTGGAAGCGTTACCAAAAAGGTAAAGCGAAACTAAGGAGGTTTTAATGTGAAGCACGTTCAGAAATTATTATTTTCTACAATTTTGTTAATAGCGTTTATAGTGCCAACTGCTTGTCTTGCCGCTCAACAAACAGAGGACAAAATTGATATACAAAGCTATACAGCAGCGATGCAGCCTGGGTGGAATTTGGGAAATACTTTTGA
>DXHF01000153.1 GCA_019113605.1 Candidatus Paenibacillus intestinavium | reverse complement strand
AGGGGAGAAGACATCAAATGTCAAACCAAAAATTGTATAATTTAGCAGTAGTCGGAGCAACGGGAGCAGTAGGGGAACAAATTATTAAGTTGTTAGAGACAAGAGACTTCCCTATCAATGAAATCAAATTTCTATCCTCAGCTCGTTCCGCTGGAAAGAAACTAACGTTTAAAGATCATGAATATGTTATTGAAGAGGCAACACCAGATAGCTTTGATGGTGTAGAAATCGCTTTGTTCAGTGCCGGTGGTGATGTATCTAAAGTATTGGCTCCAGAAGCTGCAAAACGCGGCGTTGTTTGTATCGATAATACGAGTGCATTCCGTATGGATCCCAATACGCCACTAGTTGTACCTGAAGTTAATCCTGAACAAATTAAGGCGCATAATGGTATTATTGCTAATCCAAACTGTTCTACAACGCAAATGGTTGTAGCATTGAAACCATTACACGATCGCTATAGCATTAAACGCGTTATTGTGTCTACTTACCAAGCCGTTTCAGGTGCGGGTGCTAGCGCAATTAAAGAAACGCTTCGTCAAACAAAAGCAGTGCTTGACCAAGTGGACGTTAATCCAGACGTATTGCCAGTAGGCGGACTACCAGTTAAGCATCAAATTGCTTTTAATGCGATTCCGCAAATTGATAAATTCACTGACAATGGTTACACCTATGAAGAAATGAAAATGACGAATGAAACGAAAAAAATTATGGGCGACGAGTCAATTGAAGTATCTGCTACTTGCGTTCGTGTCCCGGTAATTTACGGACATTCTGAGTCTGTTTATGTAGAATTCAACAATGAATTTGATGTTGAAGAAGTGAAATCATTACTTGCTAATGCTCCAGGCATTACATTAGTAGATGATCCAACAAATCAACTTTACCCACTTGCTACAGATTCAGCTGGTAAACCAGATGTATTTGTAGGTCGTATTAGACGCGATATTACAGGTGAAAAAGGTCTTAATATGTGGATTGTTTCTGATAATCTACTAAAAGGTGCTGCATGGAATGCAGTACAAATTGCTGAGTATATTGCAAAAGGTTAGACTTCTATTAAAAGAGTAAAAAACTTAAAGAGGTTGTTCCTCAACTTCTTAGTCAGGCTTGTTGTATTTCGGAGGCGAAGTTATGCGAATATTAGTTCAAAAATTCGGCGGCACTTCATTAGCGACAACAAAAGCAACTGAACGTGTGATTCATCATATCGAGCGCGAACGAGACAACGGCTATGCCGTTGTCATCGTTGTATCTGCGATAGGTAGACGTGGTGAACCATATGCAACTGACACATTATTAGAACTGTTAGACGCTCATCAGGGCGGCGTAGACGCGCGTGAGAAGGATTTGTTGATAAGTTGTGGCGAAGTTATTTCGGCCACGCTGTTAGCCGCTCAAGTGCGTGCTGCGGGTATTCCCGCGATTGTATATAGTGCGGCAGAAGCGGGAATAGAGACGGATGAACAATTTGGCTCTGCGAAAATCACTTCGATCAAACCAGAGAAAATTATCCAAGCATTGATGCAAGGTAAAGTGGTAATTGTAACAGGGTTTCAAGGAAGAACTCCTAACCATGATGTTACGACATTAGGAAGAGGTGGCAGTGATACGACAGCAACGGCACTTGGTGCAGCGCTACATGCCCAGTACGTTGATATTTATACCGATGTTAATGGTGTATTAACTGCTGATCCTAAAGTTGTTACTGATGCGAAACCAATCGCTACATTGAGCTACGCTGAAATTTGTCATATGGCAAGAGAAGGCGCTAAAGTTGTTCATCCTCGTGCTGTTGAAATTGCGCAACAAGCTCGTATACCCGTCCGTGTTCGTTCTACTTTTTCCGATGAAGAAGGTACTCTTGTGAAAGATCCAGCATGGGAACATAATGAGCATGCCGTTCTTGATCGGCATGTAACAGGAATTGCCCACGTAGCAGGAATTACGCAGCTTACTGTCCATAGTCCAGATGCGGATCATCGAGCTCCGCAATTATTGTTTCAAACACTAGCTCGCCATGGGATTAGCGTGGATTTTATTAATGTAACGCTTAATGGCGCAGTTTTTACGGTTCATTCCGAGCAGGCAAATGAGGCAAAACAATTGCTTGAAGCTCAAAATTTAGTAGTGAAGCTTGAATCAAGCTGTGCGAAAATTTCTATTATTGGCGGCGGCATGAATGGGCAGCCTGGTGTGATGGCTAATATTATTACAGCTTTATCAGATCATAATGTTCCTATTTTGCAATCAGCAGACTCTAATGCGGCAATATGGGTATTAGTGAAGGAGCAGCATATGGTAGAGGGTATTATCGCATTACATTCAACGTTTGACTTGAATCGTTAAACATTTACAACAACAAAGTGTTTTATTTTACAAATAAATAGATTGAAAAATATAAAATATTACTGAAATGGTAGGAGGAGTTTCGGATGGAGTTCGGAAGATTGATTACCGCAATGGTAACCCCTTTCGATGCAGAAGGTAATATTGATTGGGCAATTGCTGAACAGCTTATCGAGCATTTAATTGTTGATCAGCAAAATGATAGCATTGTTATTGCCGGGACTACTGGGGAG
>DXHF01000152.1 GCA_019113605.1 Candidatus Paenibacillus intestinavium | reverse complement strand
TCATCTCAAGAACTACCCAGCGTTCTTCACCAGTCTCACCATTCTCCGCAATATATGGAGCTGGGTTAGTAGGCGTCGCGAAGCGCATATTACCACGACCACCACGACCACCTTTACCAATAATAACTTGTTGCCCATGTCTCGTAAGATCGGCAATAATTTCCCCTGTATCATCGTCAGTAATCGTTGTACCAGGAGGAATACGTACAATGGTATCTTCCGCACTTGCTCCGTGAATGCCTTTAACTTTACCGCGTTCACCACGATCAGCTTTAAAGTGTTTTTGATAACGGAAATCCATAAGCGTTCTTAAACCTTCATCTACACGGAAGATTAAGTTACCTCCATTACCACCGTCACCACCGTAAGGTCCACCATTTTCAACGTATTTTTCACGTCGGAATGAGATTAGACCATTACCACCGTCGCCGCCTTTTACAAATATCTTAGCCTTATCGACAAACATGACTTGCCTCCGTTCACGCTCTAGTTATCTGCAAATCAATTTGCTCGACTAATAATTCACCGTTGATTTGTACAGATCTAGCGCCATTCAACTGCTGTTCTATTTTTTGCTGCCACAACTCTTTATTACGCATGATACCATTAAATGAAAAATTTATATTCAAAAGATCTTGACTGTTATCAAATCGTAATTGGAGAATTGGCTCTGATGACATATCCACATCTGTATACAATCGATACGCCGATATTATAGATATAATTATCTCGCTTACTTGCTCATTCTCTAAAGTCATCGATCGTTGTTCTTCATTAGAGGCGAAACTAACTTCTAAACTGAAATTACTCGGAATCGTTCGAAAGCCAATTAGATAACTAACAAGATAAGGTTCCTCTAGCTTTGAGATTGAGCTCTCCGCTAACATCTTCCCCTTTATTCGTTCTACATATTCAGTAATACGCTCTTGCTTGCCAAGTCGAATATAACCAAATAGTACTTGTAGGTCATTCATCCAATCATGACGATGATGATTCATCGTTGAAATCCATTGCTTATGTGTTGATTTTAATGTTAACGATAACTGTTGCTTGTGTATCTTCTGCTCAACATAATAATAAATAGCGCCAATAGCCGCTACCCAAATTAATGCAAGTAGATTCATCCAACTGTGACCAGGCCAAACGAAGATTAATATTGCAGGTATAAAAGCAGTAAGCCATAGCCAACGTCGCCATACGTACCATTGCTCCATCTAGCAAATCCACCTCTTTAATTCACACTACTTAGTGATCAAAACAACGAAGCAATACCCAGCAACTTGTACGAGAACCGTACAATTGCGGAGAATGTCCAGCTCGAAGCTTCAAATGGAGGTTCAAAATCGTGGGCTGTCAGCACCAAGAAGATGCACTCCAGCGGAAACGAGTAGCACAGTGTACGTTATTGGTACACGAGCACCTTCAATGTTTCTGCAAGAAACATACATCGGAAGCCTATGCTAGCTTTCGATGGAGGGCATATTCGCCGCCGACTACGCTACGAGCATAATCATCGTGATCACAGTCCACGATTTTGAACTTCCTTACCTAAAAATAGCCCCGACCAAGCAATGCTGGAAGGGGCTATCACGTTATTAAGCTTCTACTGCTGCAGCAACTGGTGCTAGTTCAACTGGGTATACGCTCACTTTTTTGCGTTCACGACCCCAACGTTCAAACTTAACCACGCCGTCAATCATAGCATATAACGTATCATCTTTACCGATACCTACGTTAGTTCCAGGGTGAATTTTTGTACCACGTTGACGGTACAAAATGCTACCACCAGAAACGACTTGACCGTCTGCACGTTTAGCGCCAAGACGCTTAGAATGAGAATCACGACCGTTTCGAGTAGAACCTACACCTTTTTTGGATGCGAACAACTGAAGATTTAATTTCAACATCTAGTGTCCCTCCTTCTTAACTGTTATTTGAATTGCGATCATGTACCGTTACATGATCACCATATGATTGAGCGATCGAATCAAGCATCACAATCATAGATTCAAGCAATAACTGAAGCTTATCTTCCACTACTTGATCCGCGTTACGCGGAATAGGTGAGGATAGCCAGCCATTCTTCATCTTAACTGGAAGCTCGACTCCCGCTAACGCTTCGATCGCATTCACTGTACCAACCGATACAGCAGATACACCTGCACAGACAATGTCTTTACCGTGTTTCGCATAATTAGCATGTCCTTCAACAGCGAATGATGCAATACGATTGTTATCGTTTTCTCGTACAATAGTGATCGTAATCATCTTAGCTCCTATTAAGCTTCGATTTTTTCGATTGTTACTTTAGTGTACGGTTGACGATGACCTTGCTTGCGTCTGTAGTTCTTTTTCGCTTTGTATTTGTAAACAATGATTTTTTGACCTCTGCCGTGTTTCTCCACTTTTCCTGACACTTTAGCGCCAGATACAGTTGGAGTACCTGCAACAAAACCGTTGCCACCTGATACAGCTAGAACTTGGTCAAAAACAATGTTTTCTCCCTCGTTACCATCAAGCTTTTCGATGTAAATTACATCGCCTTCTTGAACTTTATACTGTTTACCACCAGTTACGATAATTGCGAACATAGTTGGTGCACCTCCTTATTTGTCGAAGACTCGCCTAATCAAGGTGTCACTGTTTCCAATGAGCTTAAACCCGACTCGTGCGGTACTTGCATCATTCACACTTGTGAACAATACACCAAAACATTGTATCATAAGTAGCCTATTACTTCAACTGAATTTCTTGTAATAGTTTTGAAGTATAACTATCTCGAGTTTTTTTACGTGTTAATTCCATTAATCCAAGCCTTGTCCAACCAAAGATAACACATTTCGCTCCATCGAATTTAACAGAATCATATAAAATTTTGTATATACGATTACGATTTTCTTCATGCTCCATATCTATAAAATCGACAATTACAATACCACCTGTATCTCGTAAACGTAGCAATCTAACGATTAGCTGTGCTGCTTCAGCGTTGGTCTGATACAATGTATCTTCTAAATTATTATGACCAACGAATTTGCCAGTATTCACATCGATAACCGTTAACGCTTCGGTCTCTTCCCATATAATATAGCCCCCGTTTTCAAGCGGGATTTTACGTCCAAAAGCTGTCATCAGTTGTTTGTGCACGCCATGCTCTGAAATAACTTTCTGCTGTTGCTGTACAAAGCTCCGTATATTCGGTAATTGTTGCGGTGCAATCAGTTTCATAATAAGCTGAACCTCAGCTTGAAGCTCGGATGAGCTTACCCAAATCTCATCAACATCTGATTGATATAGGTCACGAAAGATACGCTGTAGCAATTGTTCTTCACTGTGAAGTAAATACGGTGCCTGCACCTTTTCGGACGTTTCAGAAATCTCTTTCCATAAATGACGAAGACTCGATACGTCTGACTGTAATGATTCCATTGTTTCACCAATAGCGGCCGTTCGCATAACAATTCCTTCATCATTAGCAATAAGCTGAGCTGCCATTTGCCGCAAACGCTCTTTTTCTTGCTCATCTATTACTTTTTTGGATATACCTATATAATTTGCATAGGGCATATAAGCTAGCCATCTTCCTGCCAAATTATAATGAGTCGTTACACGTGCTCCTTTATTGCCAAAAGGATCTTTCACTACTTGGACTATAAGCTCTTGACCAGGATAGGTAACTTGAGAAATGGTTGGCTTTTCTTCAGGTTGTTTATCCATATTAGGATCAAGTATATCATTTACATAAATGAATGCATTTTTCATAATACCAATGTCAATAAATGCAGCCTGCATACCAGGCAATACATTTTGCACGATGCCCTTATAAAAATTTCCTACTAAGCTACGTCCTACTGTTTGCTCCACGAAGAATTCCGTCAGTTGTCCATCCACTAATAGCGCTGCTTGAGTATGAGCTTCGTCCCTATGGATAAGCAATTGCTTCATTTCTCGTCACCACCTTTATCCGTTTCTTTCATTTTAACGGAAAAGCTCGCCAACTGCACGATGAAGATTACTCCCATCCGAACTATATTGCAAAGTCTCTTGCTCAGAGTA
>DXHF01000151.1 GCA_019113605.1 Candidatus Paenibacillus intestinavium | reverse complement strand
TAATCAATATAATTATTACCGTCAATATCATAGATGCGACTTCCTGCACCACGCTCAACATAGACAGGTGTTAGTCCTACTGATTTGTAAGCACGAACGGGACTATTCACACCGCCAGGAATAACTTTTTGGGCACGTTCAAACGCCTGCTTCGATAATGTATCTATTCTTTGAGCCATTACTTATACTCCTCCTTCAACCATTTCGCTACATCCTTGGCATGATAAGTAATAATAATTGATGCTCCTGCACGTTTCATGCTTAGCAATGTTTCGAGTACAATTGATCTTTCATCAATCCAACCATTGCTAGACGCTGCTTTCACCATCGAATATTCAGCACTTACATTGTAAGCAACAACGGGTAGATCGAATTGCTCACGCAATGTTCGCACAATATCAAGATAGGCTAGCGCTGGCTTCACCATTAGGAAATCAGCTCCCTCTGCTACATCGCTTTCAGCTTCACGTAGTGCTTCTAACGCATTAGCAGGGTCCATCTGATACGTTTTGCGATCACCGAATTGTGGCGCTGAATGAGCGGCATCCCGGAATGGACCATAGTATGCTGAAGCATATTTTACAGAGTAGGACATAATCGCAATATCTTCATAACCCGCTTCATCAAGCCCCTGACGAATAGCAGTAACAAAACCGTCCATCATATTTGATGGGGCAATAATATCAGCTCCTGCCTTCGCTTGTGATACCGCGGTTTTCACTAGCAAGTCAAGCGATGCGTCATTATCGACTGTTGCTATTTGCGTCGCTTGATCAAGATAAACAACACCACAATGACCATGATCTGTAAATTGGCAAAGACATGTATCCGCTACAACAACGAGCTCCGGAGCCCATACTTTAATCGCTTTGATCGCCTGCTGAACAATTTCATTATCATCATATGCAGAGCTACCAATCGCATCTTTATAGTTAGGAACGCCAAACACTAATACTGATCTAATTCCTAGTGCAACGACCTCTTCAATTTCCAGTTTCAATTGATCCATCGATAGATGATAGACACTCGGCATAGAAGGAATTTCTTCTCGAACATTTTGACCATGTGTAACAAATATAGGATAGATAAGATCTTCTACTTGCAATCTATTTTCTCGAACCATACTACGTAATGCAGTAGAACGACGTAATCTTCGATTTCTAATTATTGGAAATGTCAACTTACTCGCCTCCATTATTGTTGCGCTAATCGTCCACGATATTGTACGAGTTCGTCCGTTAACGATTCGACAGTCGCTTCCTTAGCTTCTAGTGTAACATCAAGACCATATTCACGGATGGTAGCTGAAGTAATCGGTCCTATACTTGCAAGCGGATATTGCTTTAGCAACGCTATAGGATCTTCAATTCCCCCTTGCTTCAATACCGTTATTAGATTTTTCACCGTTGAGGAACTTGTGAACGTGATCATATGAATATGTTTTTCCTTCAACCATTCCAATACAAGTGGCTCTTGCTGCGCTGCCACAACCGTCTCATATACGCTAATCTCATCAGCAACAATACCTTTAGCACGTAACTGCTCAGGAAGAACGGAACGTGCAAGATCACCTCTAGGCAATAGCATCCGTTGTCCTGCGGATGCAAATTGCTCTAATGTCTCGACCAAACCTTCCGCATCATAACGAGCTGCCTGATGATCAACGATCAATCCACGTTCGTAAAGTGCTTCACTAGTTTTAGGTCCAACAGCTGCTATCTTCGCAGCACTGAAGCGACGTATATCTACTTTATATTGTTTCAACCATTCGAAGAAATAGTGAACACCATTCTCACTTGTAAATACAAGCCAATCATATCGCTGGGCTTGCAGTAGGTTTTGCTTAATAGCTATAACTTGCTCAGGTAGTGAGCTTTTCTTCACTTGAATAACAGGGAATTCACAAGGTTCGCCACCAAGATCCTCAATAAGTGCAGCAAATTCACTAGCTTGCGACCTAGCACGAGTAACAAGTACACGCATCCCGAATAACAGCATTCGTTCATACCATTGCAATTGCTCGCGTTGTTTTACGACATCACCAACAATAATGATAGCTGGAGATTTGAAGCCCGCATCAGCAACCTGCTCGGCAATTGTACTTAACGTACCAACGATGGTCTCTTGCTCAGGCGTTGTTCCCCAGCGCACTAAAGCTACTGGTGTATCGCTGCTACGACCATGCTTCATCAATTGACTAGCAATATATTCAAGCTTAGCAACACCCATTAGAAATAACAATGTACCCGTTGCATTCGTAACTTTATCCCAGTAAATTGAAACATCTAGCTTATCAGCACTTTCATGCCCTGTAATAATTGATAATGATGATGCGTGATCTCGATGCGTAACAGGAATACCTGCATATGCAGGGACTGAGATCGCAGAAGTAATGCCTGGAATGATCTCAAACGGAATATTATGCTGGCGGAGCAATCCTGCCTCTTCCCCAACACGACCAAAAATAGTGGGGTCGCCGCCTTTCAATCTTGTTACCGTATGACCTTCAAGTGCAAGATCAACGAGTAATTGATTAATATCTTCCTGCTTCATCGTATGTCGATCCGGTAGCTTACCTACATATACTCGCTTCACATGATCCGGTGCATATCTAAGCAATCTCGGACTTGCTAAGCGATCGTATACAATAGCCGTACATTGCTCTATACATTGCATACCACGGACGGTAATTAGTCTGGGATCTCCCGGCCCAGCACCGACCAAATATACTTTCCCCTTATTCATCGCATTAAACCTCAATTTCTGCTAAGATTTCACGTGCCCCACCATCTAACAGCAATTGGGCAACTTCTGCCCCCAATTGTACTGCATCCGTACCACGCCGAATTTCTTTCAACAATACTTTACCATCAGGCGAACCGACAATACCTGTCAATTCTAGTACTACCGCATCTGCTGAACGTTCAACAATGGTTGCATGCGCACCTAACGGAACTTGACAGCCACCTTCTAGCGTTCCTAGAAAACTGCGTTCGGCAGCAACCGTTATAGCAGAATCAGCATCATTCAATATTTGTAACAAATTCACAACAATATCGTCTTGCTGGCGACATTGAATGCCTAATGCTCCTTGCCCAACGGCAGGTACACATACATCTAGCGGTAGTAGCGTTGATATTTTACCTTGCCAGCCCATTCTTGTTAGTCCGGCAGCTGCAAGAACAATCGCATCGAAGTTTTCCGTTTCTAATTTTCGAATACGAGAATCAATATTTCCGCGAATCCATTGCAAATCAAGATCTGGTCTTGCATGCTTCAACTGACTACTACGACGCAAACTACTTGTGCCAACTTTAGCCCCATGCGGCAGGTCCTCAAACCTTTCAACACCACGCATAACAAGGCAGTCCTGTGGAGATAGACGTTTCGGCACAGCGCCGTTAATAAGCCCTTCTGGCAGCTCATAAGGCATATCCTTCATACTATGTATTGCCATGTCGATTACACCATCAAGTAGCGCTTGCTCGATTTCCTTAACAAACAAACCTTTACCACCAACTTTAGATAATGTAACATCAAGAATTTGATCACCTTTTGTAATGATTTTATGTATTTCAAATGTATACGGTAAATCATGTACGCTACAGATTTCCTCAAGCTGCTTAATGACCTGTCCTGATTGAGTTAACGCCAACTGACTTTGACGTGTACCTACTTTAATAATTCTAGCTTCCATCGCTAATTCCTCGCCTTCACTATGTATGACTTATTCGCTTTATATTCACCATCGACTAAGCTATGTTAGCATAGTCATCGTGATCACAAGTAAATATTTCGAACGACCTTTATAATCACTGTCGTAGCTTTCTATACCACTTCTCATACTCTATTGGAGAAACTTCAAGCACCTCTTGCAATGCCTGCTCGGTAATTCGAGCACTGATCGTTAAGTCAATATTATCCCGCTCCAGATCAACTCTAAGACGCGACATTAATTGTAAAGCGTCCGCATACGGTTTAGCAAATTGAGCCTCTAGCTCACACTTCAAATGCTTCGTTAAGGCTGGACTCGTTCCTGAAGTTGAAATCGCTAATGTGAGTTGACCTTCACGAATGATCGCCGGTGTTATAAAGCTTCCTTGCTCGCCAGCACTGACATTACACACCAATTTCCCTTTGTTCAAGGCATCCGTAGTAATAGTGTGATTCAGTTCATCTTGATCCGTTGCTGCAAACACGATAGTGAATTGTTCTACTAATGCTTCATTATACATCAATGGAATCCAAGTTAATGATTCTTGAAGAAGTAATAACTCTTGCAATGGCTCACTAATATGTGGTGCGACAACAGTAACTGAGCTAGCATTTCCTGCAAGTAATCCTGTAACTTTACGGGTAGCAATCCCCCCACCACCAACAACGAGGCATTGATGATGATGCAAATTAACCATTATGGGATAGTAGAGAGAGTTTTGCTCCATAACCATCTCCTCCTGCACATTTAGTGGAATGACGAAAACTCACTCGAAAACATATTAATAAGTTGAAATGCGTAAGCTAGTAAATACAACTTGGCAATCCTTTGTCCTGATCGCTGATTAACAGAACGTTGATAAATAAAATATCCATAAATAGCAAGTGCACAAAGTGAAGTGACAATCTGAATATCTAACAGCAAATAGGCTTTACCTTCCACGACTAATGAAATCGTTGCAATTGCCAACGACATAATCAATAATGGAACTCCGATAATAACCATTCTTTCACTCGAACGCTCCATCACTTCTAGACTCGGAAATCTACGCAACCATTTGGTCCATTTTTTACGTTTCAAGCTATGATGTACAATCAGATACATGATCGATAGCAAAGCCCCAATCGTCAACACTGCGTATGCGCTAATAACAAGACTAATATGTACATAAAGTAATTCTTGGGTAGCTTGCCATAGTTCAAGCGAACGCCCTTCTTTCGGAGAACTATACATATTAAGGGCAAACACTGAAAACCCAATAACATTGACGAAAAACACAATCAAATCGATCTTATAATATCTGCTAATAATAAATGATACCGTAATTAATATCCACGAAAACAGTTGCAATATATCAGAGGTAGTAAATTGAAATAGCGGCAGTCTTAATTCTGTCAGTAAACGGAAAATTAGAAATGCTCCAGAAAGCAACCACACAAAAACAAGTAGCCCTGTGCCTAGTTGTTTTGCCTTCCGATTCTCAGATACAAAATCAGAAAAATAAAACAATAGACTCAGGGCATAAATATATATAAAAATATCATATATCCATAGATCCATATTCATCACTGCACCACCCTGTGTTCTACTTCATTGTGTTGTTCGAAACGATAGGGCAATAAACCTTTTGTTAAGAGCGTACAAGCGCAGCAAGTTTTTTGGCAGAACGGACAAACTGTGAGCGATCCTGTAAAGCTGGCTCTTGCACTTTCTGCTCTGCTTTTTCTAGCTCGACTAATTGCTCCTTCAAATCAAATAACTGTACGAACAAATCCATTGCTTCATCTGCTTTTTTGGTTCCAGCTAATTCCTTCACGCGTAGTATAGGATCCTGAACCATCTGATTGACCATACTCTTCGTCAATTTGCGAATCACTTTCAGCTCTTGTTCAGACAGATTAGGCAATTTATTAGACAAGCTTACCATTGTTTCTTCATGTACTTTAGCCGCTTTCGTTTGTAGACCACGAATAAGTGGAACAACACCTAGTGTCTTGTACCAGCTATCGAACAAGGCAATTTCTTCTTGAATCATCACATTAATCTTCGCCGCTTCCTGCTCACGTTGCGCTAGATTACTTTCGACAATCCCATGCAAATCATCTATATCATATAGGAAAACATTATCTATTGTTGCAATGCTCGGATCAAAATCTCGAGGCACAGCAATATCAATCATAAATAATGGCTTAGAACGACGTTTTGCCATAATAGCTTGTACATCTGCAGCCGTCAGCACGAATTGCTTCGCAGCCGTTGAGCTAATCATAATATCGACATGCTGCATCTGCTCATTCGCTTGTTCAAAGTTATAAGCAATACCATCGAATTGAGCAGCCAATTGCTTCGCTTTCTCCAATGTCCGATTGACGACATTAATCTGAGATGCACCATTAGCATGCAAATGCTTCGCCGTTAACTCTCCAGTTTCACCAGCACCAAAAATCATCACACGCTTATTAGCAAAGTTACCAAAAATTTGTTTGCCTAGCTCCACCGCAGCATAACTAACAGATACAGCTAGCTCACCAACTCTTGTTTCAGAATGAGCACGTTTGGCTAGCGTTACCGCTTGCTTAAACAGCATATTAAACACAGTCCCTGTCGTTTTCAACTGCTGTGCTTCAAGAAATGCTTGCTTCACTTGTCCAAGTATTTGCGTTTCACCAATAATCATCGAATCAAGACCACTTGTTACTTTGAACAAATGTTCAATTGCTTCATGATCCTCATACATATATAAACTGTTTGTGAACTGCTCCCGTGGCAGCCCAAACCATTGTTCCATAAATAATCTAACATAATGACCACAGATTTGTGCACGATCAACGATCGCATAAATCTCAGTGCGGTTACAAGTTGCGACAATCACACATTCCATAATACTCGTTGTGCTTTTCAACTTTATAAGTGCTTCTGTTAATTGTTCTTCAGCCAATGCGAAGCGTTCCCTAACTTCGACAGGTGCAGTCCGATAGTTCAAGCCGACAACAATAATATGCATGGTGATCCCCTTCCCGAAATGTAAAGCCAATAATTTATAATAAGTATAGCATAATAGTATTTCGCAAATTCCTCTATATTTGACTATTATTCGAATTATATCTACGGATTATACCTTTTCTTCACAATAGAGAAGAAAAGTAGCGAATCTTCTTGAATTATCCCATATAGGCGAATCTGTTAACTTTCAAGCAGAAAGTTAACTAGGAGCTAATTCACGAGGGCGAGTCTTTGAGATTTCATGCAGAAAGCTCAATAGGAGCCCTTCACAAGGTTCTGACTTCGAAGCGGAGCGGTTGTCTCCCGCCAAGAAGATGCACTTCAGCGTAAACGAGTAGCACAGCGTACGTATTGTGTACGTGAGCACATTCAATGTTTCTGCAAGAAACATACATCATAAGAATAAGCTTGGCTTTCGATGGAGGGCATATTCGCCGTCGAATACGCTGCGTCAGCATAATCATCGTGATCACAATCGCTCCATAGGAAAAGGCCATAGACTTTCGTCCATGGCCACTGCAATCTTATATTAGTTCAATTTGTTTTAGTTCAGGTTCAACGATTTGAAGCTCACCCATACCACGAACTAGTTTCTTAGCATGTGTTGTTTGTGGCTTAAGCACTGAAAGCATATAATCGATTGCTACCTGTGGATCTACTGTTTCGCCACAAGTATAACAATCCAGTGCAGCAAATCCCCTTTCAGGATACGTATGAATCGAGAGATGGCTCTCTGACAACAGTACGAGTACCGTTGCGCCTTGAGGTTCAAATTGTTTTGATTGAACAGATAGCACTGTAGCTCCACAAGCCTCCGCTGCCTCAACCATGTGAGATTGTAATACCTCTGCACTGTTTAGCAAATCAAAATCGACACCCCATGCATCAACAGCAACGTGTCTTCCGAAAGTAGAATATTCCATCCTTCGGTTCCCCCTTCCTAGCAATAAAATGTTTGAAAAATTTCATCCGCTAGGACCTACGTCATTCACTTCTCGAGGGTATAATCTCTCGTAACATTACAATGTCCTGAGTGAATCCTGGTTCCTAATTTTGAACAACCAATTTGTTTTCAACGAGAATAAAAATAACATCTTATAGAGATAATTGCAATAGTTTTTTTGTAAAAATTCTGTAAGTTTTAATAATCTTTCTAGTCTCACTCTAATTTACTCAAGATAGCTGAATATTGCTACCTAGTTCTCAATATTCGTTCATTTTTTCCAATCTTTACTTTTAACAAAATATTATCATTTACAATTAATTCGTTGACTAATAAGAAAAAACGAGCAGGTTATTACCCCTGCTCGTTTTTTTGTGTACTATGCTTAGTTTGCTTCCAACGTGAATAATTTGAACGTTAATGCTTTCAATTGCTCATCAATATTGTTCAACTCTTGATCGTTGCTTACTTGATTTCGAAGCTCTAGCCACTCATCAATTGCTTGATAAATAAGCTTAATTTCTCTTTCAATTAAACGACTGTCAAATACACGTTGTAGCTTTTGAACGGTATTCTTTTTCTCGAATACCGTGCGCTCACCTTGATCATTCTTCTCAATGATACGGTGAACAGTGCCACTCTTATAATGATATTCCATCGTATAATGACTATAAATCCGATTGACAATCGCACTGCCACGGAATGCGGATACCGCTTTTCGCATTGCATTAGTCAGCTTTAGTTCGACAATTCGGCATGTAAGCTCACATACATATACATCATAATGACGTTCAAATGTCATACGAATTGCCTCGTGTCCAGCTACATCTTCTAGTACAAGTGATTGGTTACCATTCTCAAGAATGAGTACCTGAAGGCGCAATTGTTGCTCCTCCATAAAAATAATAAACTCCGATAATTCAGCACTACTTAACTCAAACCTTGCATTAACATACTCTGTGGCTATCCGCTTAGCCATAAAAATCTCCTCAATTCTTCGCTTTCCAAGTAGATGAAGAATATCTTAGAACTCAGAAAGGCCGAATACATGCTTATATGTTATATTATACGAGATTTGCGTTCTATATTCCTGCTTCCCATACATGAAATTCCAG
>DXHF01000150.1 GCA_019113605.1 Candidatus Paenibacillus intestinavium | reverse complement strand
AAGATGAATTACTTGTAGAAGAGCAACAAATTGAAGAGGTACGAAGTCCAGAAAGTGTCATTAGTTTATTACAGGTCGATCCGATTGAGTTTGAATTTGGTTATGGTTTAATACCTCTAGCTGATACACAGCAAGGTGGAGATTTACTAGATCGAATTATTATGATTCGCCGGCAATGCGCTCTAGAATTAGGTCTAGTCGTTCCAGTTATTCGAATACGAGATAATATTCAACTTAAGCCCAATGAATATGTCATTAAAATTAAAGGTAATACAGTTGCAGGCGGAGAGTTATTATTGAATCATTATTTGGCAATGAGTCCAGGCTTTGAAGATGATACGATTCATGGTATCGAAACAACCGAACCGGCATTTGGTTTACCTGCAATCTGGATTGATGAGATGACCAAAGAACGTGCTGAACTATCCGGCTACACGGTTGTCGATCCGCCATCTGTTGTTGCTACACATTTAACCGAAATTGTGAAGCGACACGCACATGAATTACTTGGTCGTCAAGAAACAAAAGCACTTGTTGAAAATGTTAAGACGAGCTATCCGGCACTTGTGGATGAACTTATTCCTAGTATTATGTCAATAGGTGATGTTCAAAAAGTATTAACGAAATTACTGCAAGAGAAGGTATCGATTCGCGACCTCGTTACAATATTTGAAACGTTAGCAGATTATGGTCAATATTCTAAAGATCCAGATATATTAACGGAATATGTTCGACAATCTTTATCTCGTCAAATTACATTACAATATTCAGCAGCGGGTCAATCATTACGTGTTATTACTTTAGGCGCACAGCTGGAGAAGAAAATTATTGATTCTGTTCAGCAAAATGATCAAGGAAGCTATGTATCACTAGATCCAGTGTCTTCACAACAAATTTATCAGCGATTAACTGAGCAAGTGAATCGTTTGCTACAATCGGGACAGCAACCGATTATACTAACTTCACCTACGATTCGGATGTATTTGCGCCAAATTGTTGCTCGTACATTGCAGGATATTCCTATTTTGTCATATAGTGAACTAGAACCGAATGTGGAAGTTCAAAGCGTTGGGGTGGTTAATCTATGAGAGTGAAACGATATGTAGTCGATACATTGCCTGATGCCGTTACTCTCATCCGTAACGAGATGGGAACCGACGCAGTTATCTTAGAAACGAAAGAGATTAAAATTGGTGGATTTCTTGGTATGTTTCGTAAGCGTAAAATAGAAGTAATGGCAGCAATTGAGCCGGAGGCTCAAAAAAAGTCGAAAAAGGTATCTAGCGATCAGGTTGATTATGTTGTTGAACAAATATTAAAGGCAAGTCAACGTGGCAAAGAATCAGCTAAAGTGGAGGAAGATGGGCTGCGTTCATCTTCTCCACTAAATATTCAAGCAAATATTAATAAACTATTAGATACACCTAATGCTGCATCATTCGCTTCGAAATTATACGGAGGATCATCTTCAGTGGACTCTAACAGCGAGCGAGAATCTCCAAAAGAACTGATTCATGCGAATTCATCACCGGAGCGAAATAGTGTAATAACTGATGCGGTGAACTCATCTAATGAGGCTCATCATTCAGTCGACGCACCAGTGCAATCGCGATCGAATGAATTTTCGAAAACGGAGTTATTTATTGTAAATGAATTAAAAAGCTTGCGTCAGGAGATGCAAAGATTATCAACTCATTCTAGTGACCTTAGGTTGGAATCTCCAGCTATCGAAGCGATGAAGCAAAGATTAGTTGAACAAGAAATATTTAAGCAATGGATCGAAGTCATCAGTGATGAGCTGAATGAACTAGAACTTCAAAATAATGAGTTATTATCTACCGATGCCGTTTGGGATTTTTCAAAACAAAAATTTCTTGAATGGCTATCTCCATATCAATTAGCAGAAATCAATCAAAGCTCGAGAGTTGTCCAATTTGTAGGTCCTACAGGTGTTGGAAAGACAACGACAATCGCAAAGCTTTCGGCTAATTATTCCATTAAAGATGGGAAAAAGCTCGGTCTAATTACTGCGGATACTTATCGAATAGCAGCAGTCGAGCAGCTTAGAACGTATGCTAATATTTTGAATATCCCATTAGAAGTTGTATTTTCTCCTTTAGATTTGCAGCGTGCTTACGGTCAGTTAGAGCAGTCTGAACTTATTTTCATGGATACTGCTGGACGAAACTTTAAGAGTGATATTCATGTATCAGAAGTGAATAGTCTTCTACAAAATGATGAAACAAGTGAGGCTATTCTAGTACTTAGTCTAACGAGTAGAACGCAAGATATGAATATTGTTGCAGAGAAGTTTAGTAAATACGGTGTTAGAAAAGTCGTCTTCACGAAGCTTGATGAAGCTAATGTATACGGCTCGATCTTTAATATGATTATGATGTATGGCTTGCAGCCTCTCTTTGTAACAAGTGGTCAAAATGTACCAGATGATATTGAAGTATTTTCTATAGAGGGTTATATAGAACTATTGCTAGGAGATCCAAATCATGAATGACCAAGCAGAAACGCTGCGACAATTAGTAAAGCAACATTCCGATACACAAAAACAGAAGGAGACGAGATTTCTTTCTGTTACTAGTGGAAAAGGTGGAGTTGGTAAATCTAATTTCAGCTTGAATTTTAGTCTAGCGCTACAAAGACTAGGGATGAAAGTCCTAGTACTGGATGCTGATATAGGAATGGCAAATATCGATG
>DXHF01000149.1 GCA_019113605.1 Candidatus Paenibacillus intestinavium | reverse complement strand
TTTATAGTAAATCTATCAATTTTTTGAAGTTCAGATTTTGATCAGTAGTATGTTGTATAGTTTTGAATGGAATCGGACAGTGGTACGGCTTTGGAAAATTAGCAATTCCATTGAGATAGATACAATTTGAGTTGCTAGTGTGTTGACTTCAAATGTACATAAATATTATAGGAGAAGAAAGAGAGGTTTTAAATATTATGAGATATGTACCAAAGAAACAAAACAAACTGCGATTGTCAGTTATTGTAGTTCTGGCACTTATCGTTCAGATGTTAACACCGTTTAGTCTTGTTAATGCGCTTGATCCAGCAAAGGATATAACGGGTGACGTAGCTGCAGATTTTATTACAGGTGTTGACCTTAGAGAAATTGTAGGGACAGTGCCAGGGAATACATTAATTGGTGAAGAAGATCTCGAGAAAACGACGGAATTCTTTTTAATGTATCAGTTTGATATTCCTAATAAGTTAGAAGCACAAGAAGGAGATTACATTAGAATCAATGTTCCTAAAGAAATTGTTCTTCCAAGTATTGCAGAAGGTACTGCAAATGCAAAATTGGTAACTCCAGATGGCGATCATATCGCTAATTTCTTTACTGAAGGTGCAGACATTATTATTGTATTTGTAGCTTTCGACGAAAATCTATCTAATGTCGGAGGAGCATTCTACATAGCAGGTGGATTCGACGAGAATGAAATTATTGCAGATGGCAGTATTACCGAAATTGATTTTGGTACACCGAGTAAAACTTTAGAGTTAATGTTCAAAGCTGATCCATTGCCAGAGCTTCAACCTGTAACGATTCAAAAAGCTGGCCAAAGACAAGCAGGAACAGACATTGAATGGAAAGTTACTATTGATAATGAATTAGTGAATGCTAAAACACATTATGTAACAAATATAGAAAATGCGGTCTTAGTAGATAAGTTTCCGAGTGGTCAGGAGCTAGATAATACTACAATTAAAGTTGATGGTGTCCCAGTTGATCCAGCCAACGTAACAGTAGAGGCTGACAATACTATGCGTCTAGAGCTTGGCACCATCGCTAGCGACAGTAAGATGGAAATTACGTTTGTTACGAAGTTAACAGATGAAGCTTTGCAGGAGGCTCTTAGTGCAGCTAAAACATCGATTGATGTTACCAACACAGCTATACTTGAGCATGATGATAATGAAACTAAACAATCTAATAATGTGACAGTTTCAATCCCGCTAAATATTTTAAGTAAGTCTGGTCAGTTACAATCCGCTACTACAGTTGTTAATACTAAAAATATTGTTTGGACGATTGTTGTTAATAAGGATGAATTAGAGTTTAATGATGCTGTAATTAAAGATACTCTTCCTACTGGACTGACATTCATTGCAGGCACTGCTAAAGTAGATGGTGCGGCAGTTATTCCAGGCGAGAATGGTTTAGAGCTTACGTTTGATCTTGGAAACATTAATAAAGAGGTTACGATTACGTATGAAACACAAGTAGACCCTGCTAAATTCCAAGCGAATACTTCAACAAACTTTTTGAACAAGGCAGTACTAACTTGGGACGGTCTTGCTCCTGGTGCAGGAGTGGAGAAATCTAGTGGTGTAGGAGTTGGAAGTAGTCTATTTACGAAAAGTGGATCTGGATATAATCGAGCAAACGGCGTCATTACATGGACAATTACTATTAATAATGAAAATATTAATTTAACTCAACCGACAATAACCGATATTATACCTTCAGATCAAACCTTTATCGAAGGTTCTGCTAAAATTGTAGACCATAACGGTTCCCTGGCTTCTAACGGCTCATTTGCCTATGATACTGGCACAGCAACATTGAGTTACAATTTTTTATCAGATATCAATTCTAAGTATACAATTACATTTAATACAAAGCCGGCATCAACAGAATTGACTACAGCTAATAGAAACGGAGAGTTTTCTAATACCGCTAACTTTAAAAGCGGTACTATTGACTTAAACGTAACAGGAAAACAATCGTTTGGCAGTAATGTATTCAAAAAGGATAAAGAAGGATACAACAAGGATACACGTATTATTACATGGAAGTTTACTGTCAATGAGAATGGAGCAACAACTCCAAGTGCTCCTGTAGCAGGTACTGATGCTAGTTTATATAACCCTATATCACTTAACAACGTATTTATTGAAGATACAATTCCTGCGGGGCTTAAATTTTTGAAAGATAAGACTAGAGTATTGAATAGTAGTGGTACTCCAGTTGCTAATCTCGTTACAATTGATGATACTAGCAATCCAGTAACATTCACTTTCGATCAGCCCATTACGGGTCAATATACGATCTACATTGAAACAGAAATAGAAGATGAATCAAAATTCACTTCAAAAGATAGTCTTAATAATGGCAATTTCAGTGTTACCAATAATGCGGGATTAAAACATGGGAAAACAACTATAAATAACACAGATGATGCGACCCAAGAAATTAAAAACCATATTGTAAGTAAAAAGGGCGTAACACCACAACATGGCGATGAGCATATCGATTGGGTTGTATATATAAATTCAAACGCTGTTAATCTGAATACGTTATTAGATGTTGATAAGTTTTGGTTCATTGATAACTTACAGACTGGTCTAATTCTTGATACAACAAGTGTTAAACTAGTTCAATTCAATGGAGCAATTGACGTGCCAAATTCTATTCCGAGTAACGGTAATGATGGATTACCTGCTGGAACAGATGTAACTTTTGATGGCACACATGTTAAATATGATGCAACAACAAGAGAGTTTAGATTTAACTTTCCAGTTGATCAAATTACTGATGCCTACAAGCTTACATTCACTACGTATTTAGCAGATGATGTTACATCAGGAACTCAATTTTCTAATGGAATTAATATGTATGGTTCGAAGGGGGGGACTCCGGTTGCAATTGAAAATTCCTTTGAATCAAGAGATGCGCACAGAGTGAACTTCAATCTTATGGGAAGCATGGCATATGCTAATCTTGGTAAATTAATTGTAAATAAAGTTGATTCAAGTGATCCTGCTAATAAATTAGACGCAACGTTTGCTCTATATGATCGAGATGGTAACAAGGTCCAAGAAAAAACGACAGTTGATGGCAAATTAGAATTCACCCGTGTTAAAATGGGTAATCCTTTTTATGTTAAAGAGGTAGTAGCACCAACGGGATATCTACTAGGCGGAGATGTCATTGTAGATAACGCTCCAGCGACACTTACTACAGATGCTGACGTTGTAGAGGAAGCAGTAGAAGTAGTCATTAATTCTGCTTCGATTTCGAAGTTAGTCGAATTAACGTTTGAAAACAAAAAAATTAAAGCAAATATACAATTCGAAAAACAAGATGAGGAAAATAATCCGTTAAACGGTGCGGAATTTGGTCTATATCCTCGTGGGGAAACTGCAGAATCAACACTAATAGATACAGCAACAAGCGCTATTAGTACAGGTATCGTATTGTTTGAAAATGTTCCTTATGGAGAGTATGATATTCGTGAAATTAAAGCACCGAATGGATATCGAACATTACCAGGCTTAGTTCATCAAGTTGCGGTTACTGCTACTGATGATGGGGAATTATTGACGTATGGTACGGTTTCCAATGAGCTGATTAAAGCAGATATTATGTTTGTAAAGGAAAATGATATTGGTACAGGTATAGCAGGTGCGGAGTTTAGCTTGTATGACAGTGCTGGTGGGTTTGTTACAAAGACAGTAAGTAAGGCTGACGGAACAGTAGAATTCAATGACGTATTAGCAGGAACATATACGATTGAAGAGACTGGTGCTCCATTTGGATATTTACCACTTACTGGAGTTGTGAAATCTGTTGAAGTCAGAGAAGAACATCATGACACTGATATTGATCTTGGTAAGGTAACGAACACATTAATTCAAGCGAGTATCGAATTTGACAAACATGATGAAAATGGTCAACCATTAGCAGGTGCTACATTCGGTCTCTATAACAGTCTAGATGTAGAAGTTGACAGGTATACAACTGCAGCTGATGGTAAAGTAACATTTACAGATGTAGGTCAAGGGACATACACAATTGAAGAGATTTCAGCACCAACGGGATATCTTCGAAGTACTGCTATTGAAACGGTGACAATTACATCCACAGATAATGGCAAGAAGATAGAGTTAGATGATCCAATAGTAAATACTAGAATTAAAGCAGATATACAATTCAAGAAGCATAACGAAACAAACGGTCCGTTGGAAAATGCGGAATTTGGTCTGTATCCTCGTGGAGCAGCTGAAGGCTCAACACCAATAAATACAGCGAAAAGTGATGCTTTAGGTATTGTGTTATTTGAAAATGTAGAATTTGGTCAGTATGATATTCGTGAAATTACAGCTCCATACGGCTACCGAACATTACCAGGCGTAGTTCATCAAGTTGAAGTTACTGCTGGTGATCATGGAGAAGTATTAACATATGCTACAGTTTCTAATGAATTGATCCGAGCTAATATTAAATTTATTAAGTTCGATGATTCAGGTAATGAATTAGAAGGTGCAGATTTTACATTGTATAACAGCAGTAACGGTGCTGTAGCAACAGTAGAATCTGACAAAGATGGAATCGTGGAATTCAAAGACATATTAGCAGGAACATATACGATTGAAGAGACTAGTGCTCCATTTGGATATGTACCGCTTAGTGGGGTTATCGGAACGGCTACGATTACGGAAGATGAGCATGGTACAACGATTCTACTTGCTGATGTAACGAATGTGCTGATTCAATCAGGGTTTGGATTTAAAAAGGTTGAAAGTAGATATGGGAATTCTTTAGAAGGAGCTACATTTGAACTGTTTCACAAAGTTGCTGGTGAGTTGATTGAACTCGTTCCACCGGTAAGAGCTACCTCCGATAGTGATGGTAAGGTACAGTTTGCAAATGTAGGTGAAGGAAGTTATATACTTAAAGAGGTTGAAGCACCTACTGGCTATGAGTTGAACACAACAGAATATAAGGTATCAGTAACAAATGCAGACCATACTGAGACCGTTAGTATTACTGTAGATGGTCAAACTGGTTTAGTTACAGAAGTTGTCAATACACTTATTGAAGCAGATGTTATGTTCACCAAATTAAGTGATAAGTTAGGGATGAATGGAATTGGATTACAAGGCGCTAAGTTCCATTTGAAGCCTATCGATGCCCTGCCATTATATCCAACTGAAGTATATGAAGTAGTGAGTAATGCAGATGGTATCGTATTATTCGAAAACGTACCTTTCGGAAAATATGAGTTGTATGAAGATTCAGTTCCAGTTGGTTATAATCTAATAAATGGTGTTATTGGAACTATAGATATTAATGCAGCGAACCATGGTCTTATTCACCCGCTAGATAGTGAAGGTATTGAGATTACTAAGTTAATAAATAACGTAATCAAAGGCGACATTGAGTTTACTAAAGTTGCTAAGAACGGCGGCAAACCGTTAAAGAATGCAAGATTCGCATTATATGCAGCAGATGATACAACATTTGCTAACGAGATTGCGACTGCGATTTCCGATGAATTAGGTCATGTTCTATTTGAAGATGTAGAGTACGGAGATTATACAATTGTTGAAATTGTTTCTCCTGGCGGCTACTATCGTTCCAAAGATACGTTGTCTGCATCAATTAGAGATGAGGGTGGAATATATCCTCTTGGAAAATTTGAAAACCAAAAGATACCTGATAACGTAGTTGAAGGTACAATTGAAATTAACAAAGTTAATACACTAGGTGCACCGCTTGCTGGTGCAAAATTTGGACTTTATAATGTCGTAGGTTATCTTGTTACTGAAGCAGTTAGTAACGATTCTGGTATTGTTCGTTTCACAGATATAGGTGAAGGTGTTTACACTGTTAAAGAGATTGAAGCACCTATTAACTATGTGAAATCTGAACAAGTAGAGGATGTAACCATTGCAAGTGATCAAAACTATGCGAAGTTGACATTTGTTAACGAACGGAGTAACGATGCTCCTTGGCCGAGTGTAAGTGTGCAGAAGGTTGATGATGCAGGTAAAGCACTTGCTGGTGTTAAATTTGCATTGTACAAAGCAAGCGATACAGCATTTACAACTCCAGTTGCGAATAGTGTAACGAATGCTAGTGGTATTGCAACGTTTACGAATGTTACTCCTGGAAAATATGTTGTAAAAGAAGTTGAAGCACTGGAAGGCTATATTCTTTCCAATGCTACGTTGCCGATAACTGTAACTGATGAAGCGAAAATTCATGATGCTGGTAAAGTAGAAAATCGTGTTATTCGTGGCGACATTGTTGTAACTAAAGTCAACGAGCTTAACGAAACGCTGCAAGGTGCGAAGTTTGGCTTATATGATAAAGATGGTAAATTAGTTACAACTGCAGTAAGTAATAGCGATGGTATCGCAAGCTTTAACGACATTCCATATGGCTCTTACAATTTGAAAGAGCTGACTGCACCTGAGTCTTATGAGAAGTCTGATGATGTTATAGTTATTAATATTACAATTGATGGAAAGGTTCAAGCCTTAACGATTGTTAATACAAAGCTTTCAGATGATGAGGACGGAGACAAAGGTACAGGTAGTAATAAACCTAAGCCAGGTGATAAAGATAGTGGAACAGGCAGCAATAAGCCTGATTCTGGTACAGGTAGCAACAAGCCTGACTCTGGTACTACAGATAGTGGTATAGGTAGTAATAAGCCTGGACTTAATAATGGAAAAGGCAACAATACAGGGGGAGCAAATCAAAGCAACCACCTGCCTAAGACAGGAGATTCTATCTCAACAATGATATGGCTGTTTGCTGTTAGTGGATTGCTTATCGCTGCTTACCTAATTGTTGCTAGAAGAAGATCTCAGAAACAATAATTTACTTGATTATAGGATGCGTACGTTCCAGTAGGAATGTACGCATTTCTTTTTTTTGTATAATGGCAGAAAGTATAAGTATTCAAAGGAACTGAGGGATTCCGTTGTTTAATTTTTTTGTTAAAGTGGAGCAATATCTCTCTTATATTGGAAGAAATACTTGTCAGGGTGGTTATATCTTAGGGGGTTTTGGATAAGTATAGTAGGAGAAAAGAAATGGGCAGGTGATCGATGGTGCTTACATCATTTAATATGTTTTTTCTCAACAATGAGCATGAAAAAATCACATTCCGACTTGTTGGAGAATATGGGGGCTCAAGTTGTGTTAAAGCTGCTTCACTCATTTTTGGGGAGAATGGAACTGGCAAGACTATGTTGGGTAGAGCGATGATGGATATCGTCTCATATTTAACGGATCGCCATGTTCATCGCTACCATTTGGAGGGTTTTAATAATTTCGATTGTTCAGTCAGCTTTGCATATACTTTTTTTCTACTGAGTTGTAGAGTCGAATATCGATATACGCGTGTTATGTCAGGGATGATGATGGAGGAAGAATTGTTAATTGATGATAGAGTTATTGTTAGTTACAATCATACGACTCATTATGGTTTTGACGAGCTTAAAGAAGAAACGGTTATAAGAAATTTGGAAGGGCGGAATATGTCTTTTCTGAAATATATTATGCGAAATAACTTTCATATAAACGGAAGGTATAATGAGATTTTAAGTAGATTTGGCAGTTATGTTGAAGGGATGTCTTTCTTTGAAATTCCAGAAATACTGCATGCAGATGAACCGACACATAGGAAAAAGTGGACGAAAAAAATCATTGATCAAGGTCGAGTCAAAAGCTTTGAACAATTTTTACATAACTTCAATGTAAAAGGCATTGTCACAGAAACAAATGGAAGAATTGATGAACCGAAAATTTCTTGGAAGATTAATAACAAGCAGGTTGACTTTTTTTCTATGGCATCCAGCAGTACCGTAACATTGGCCACTCTGTATCCAATAATATCTGAGATACAGAAGTATTCCTTTCTATATATCGATAACTTTGATGTTTATTTGAGTCCCCTCATAGCAAGACAGATTCTTCATGAATTTATGGGAGGAAGTACACAGATTGTATTAACTACTCATAACACTAGCCTGATAGACACCGCATTATTGAAACCGGAATGCTATTTCACATTTACCTCAGCTGGAGTAAGCGCTTTTTCATCATCTACCTCAAAAGAATTACGGGAGGAACACAATCTGGAAAAATTATATCGTGCAGGCCATTTCAATAATAATAACATCCTGTAAAAAAATTACGGTAGACATTGTTTTATTGATTTGTATAGGATACACTTTTATTATGTCTGTTCGTAGTTAAGGGGGGTACACAATGTTAGTTCAGTTTAAAGTTAGTGGGTTCAAAAATTTCAAAGATCAATTGGATTTTCAATTGGACAAGGTCAACAATTATGAATTCAACATGGACGCTATCAAGGATGGTGTTGTAAAAACAGCACTCGTGTATGGGGAGAATGGTGAGGGGAAATCCAATTTAAGTTCGGCTATATTTGATATAACATTACATTTAACCGACAAACAAAAAAAACTGGAGTTCTATACACAGTATCTGAATTTGGAATTGAATCAAAACGCCGAGTTCTACTACAAATTCAAATTCAATGATTTCTTTCTTGAATATAGATATCAAAAGAGCGATGCAGAGAAGTTACTCTTTGAAGAACTAATGATCAATAGTAAACAAGTGATTTATTTCGATCACGTAAAAAATACTGGCCATGTTACTTTGGGTGGAGCAGAAACATTAAACAGAGATCTTACGGACAAAAATATTTCTTTTATCAAGTATATAGGGAATAATACTATTTTGCATAAGAACGAAGAAAACAAGGCTTTTGACCAGTTTCTTCATTTCGTAGATAACATGCTTCTAATTAGCTCCTTGGAGCGAAATAAATATCAAGGATTCCGCACGGGCAGTGGATCAGTTGCAAAAGAGATCATTGAAAATGGTAAGCTCTCGGATTTTCAGTCGTTTTTGAAAAGAGCAGGACTTGAATTCCATCTAGAGGAGCGGGAAGACGAAGGGGAAAAAATTATTGCATGCAACTTTAATGGGCAACTGGTTAATTTTTATAGTATTGCGTCCAAGGGAACGACATCACTGACACTGTTTTATTTCTGGCTTATGCAATTCGATAAGCTTTCATTGATCGTGATTGACGAGTTCGACGCATTCTATCATAATAAATTAGCACGATTTGTCGTTGAAGAGATTTTGCAGACCCAAGTGCAGGCCATTTTGACAACTCATAATACGAGCATAATGGATAACGATTTGTTGAGGCCGGATTGTTACTTCAATTTGGTACAAGGCAATGTTACATCGATTGCTGCTTCAACAAATAAGGAGCTTCGAAAGGCACACAATCTGGAAAAAATGTATCGAGCGGGCTCATTTAATGAGTGATGAAATTATTGTTATCATTTCAGAAGGCGAACGCACCGAGAAGCAGATCATTGAAAATATAGAATCGCATTTTTTCTCTCATGAAGGCTTGAAATCCCTTACGTTCCTATCGTTTAAGACAAATATATATGCCTTGTGGAGAGCCTTGAAAAAGGACAATTTCGATACAGATATTATTGAAGTAATGCGGGAAAGAGATGAGGAAGCGGCACGAATCTTGACCGGAATAAACAGAAGGTCCATATCAGAAGTATACTTATTTTTCGATTACGATGGACATGCACATCCCATTCAACATGAGGTAGAAACGATTATCAATGAAATGATCGATAACTTTAATAATGAAACAGAAAATGGAAAGATATATATTAGTTATCCAATGGTTGAAGCTATTAAACATCTTAGAAAAAATGACAACACATTTAAAGATCGTTGTATTCTAGCTAAACAAAATATCCATTATAAACATCTAGTCTCGCAAAATACAGATTTCACCAATCTAACAATTCTATCTTTGAGCGACTGGAACTATATCATGATTAATAATATTATGAAAGCAAATTACATGTTAAATGGCGATTATCAGGTGCCTGATTACGATCTTTATCGAATGCAGATTTATCAATCATCGTTGTTGCAATGCCAGATAGAAAAATACATAAAACTAACGAAGCAAGTAGCTGTTTTGAGTGGTTTTCCGTTTTTTTTAATTGACTATTTCGGGAAAAGTATCTACGATAACTGCACAACTGCCGTTCCGATCTGTTCAGATTTGCCAGTCATCATATCTAATAAAAACATAATTGAATAAGATCGAGGGATATGATGGGGAAATTAATAAAGCGAGTCTTGTTAACTATTGTTATCGCAGTATTTCTGTACAGTGGTTATCAA
>DXHF01000148.1 GCA_019113605.1 Candidatus Paenibacillus intestinavium | reverse complement strand
CAAGATCCGTTACCGAGTTATGGTGAAGAAGGGACATGGATCTTCTCAGGAAAACGGATGTCTCGTGGTCTGTATCAGAACACGAAGGGTTTGATTCATGCCGATGTCAACGGTGCAGCTAATATTATGCGAAAAGTATTCCCAAACGTATCAGTCAAAGATGCGAATGGGATAGAGGGGTTGGATGGTAACCAGACCATCAATGTGTCAACTCCACTGGTGTTAAGCATCCTGAAATAAATGGGATGAACCATCAGAAACCCCCACTTCAATCGAAGCGACAGCTTTGGTAAGTGGCTGGAGTATTCATATTAGATAGGGAGAGAAAGCAATGAGAAGGATTTTCAATGTTGAATTCATCTATATTATCGTTGCGGCTAGTGTCGCGATAGGGCTGCTCTTTACGGGGACATTTATCGGAGTTGCTGACAATGGAGATTTCCTGCGCATTATGGGTACGGCGGGATTGAATTATTATAATATAGGGGAGTCTTATGAGGATCGTTTTTTCGGATTTTCTCATGCTAGCTTTGCTTATGATACCTTTTTTCGGGGATTCTACCCATCTACGCAAATTGTTCTCGTCGTTATTGCGCGATATATTAGTCTAATATTCAATGGCTCAGCATTCGATATTCGATTTCTTGGTGCAATTTATGTTGTATTGCTATTAACTGCGGGTTATTTACTTATTAAGTATAATAAAGGGAAATCGCTTGTAGTAGCTAGTGTGTTAGCTATATTAATGCTGCTCATCTTCACTGATATCGGATATTTAGCATATTTTAATTCCTTGTATGGAGAACCAGTTTCTTATGTATTTCTACTATTAACACTTGCTCTTGGGCTTGTTTTGACGAAGCAGAAGCATCCTACTAAGCGGATGCTAGTACTCTTTTATATTGCTATTTTATTTCTAGTTTGCTCGAAAACTCAAAATGCGCCAATTGGTATTGCCTTTGCGCTTCTTGGACTTCGCTATGCTTGGATGAAGGCTGATGATATACGTTGGCGTAAGCTTGCTTTAATATTATCTGCAGCTACTTTTCTTATTTCGATTGTTATGTATGTAGCTGCACCGAAAGATTTCAAGAACATTAATATGTACCAAACGGTGTTCTTTGGTATTTTGAATGGTTCGCCTAATGTTGAAGGGGATTTGCAAGCATTAGGGCTGCCAAGTAAATTGTCCGTGCTGGCAGGGACGAATTATTTCCAGACAGATACAGCCATTAAGCAGGATGACCCAACACTAACAGCAGATTTTTATAATCGGGTATCGCATGCTGATGTATTACTGTTCTATATAAAGCATCCAGCTCGATTGCTGAGCAAAATGGAGTATGCTGCCGAGAATGGGATGAATATTCGAGCTTATTACTTGGGTAATTATGAGAAATTAGAAGGGAAGCCAACTGGCTCAATATCATTTGATTATAGTATATGGAGCGAGTTTAAAAGAAATTATATTCCTAATTCGTTGTGGTTTATTACGCTATTCTTTATTTTATATTATGCGGTTGCGGTCTACGAATGGCTACGGTGTAATCATATACGTTCTCGGATTAAAGTAGAGATATTTATACTGCTTGGTTTGATAGCGATTTTCAGCTTTCTTATCCCAATTATCGGCGATGGACAGGCTGATCTTAGTAAGCATTTATTTTTATTCAATGTAGCTTTCGATATGATGCTTGCATCAGCAGTTGTTTGGCTTGTACATCGGTTTTGTTCAATACGTCTGCGGAGGAACGATTCTAGCTACTAGCTACAATGAATACCCTCATTTAGAAGTCAATGGGGGCGTGCTATATGTATGGGGGGTTATACAGAAAATAAGTAAATCAGTGGACAGAAACATGGAGTATTGATCAAAAGATTGATGAGAATGAAATATAGAAATGGATAGTAGGGGAGGTGATGAAAGAGTAGTCGAGGATAGTGAGGAGGTTACATAGCCAACGCCTCATTCGTTATTTTCTCGATATCAACATGACATTTCGAGCCTTCGCTAACGAGATCAGGTAGGATGTTCTGTAGAAAGTATTGAACACAATGTAGTTTAATCTGTTTTATTTTGATTAATGCGCTGCTATACATAACGATAAATTCTTTTTCTGTATTGCCTCGCTGTAGCTCTGTGAAGGCTTCGTAGATTTGGTCAAGTTTGTCAGCAACCTCCAAGATTAGTCCTTCCACCGAATCGTCTTTGCCTTCGCGCAATTGTCTGCGGAATATAGGCTTGAACTGTTCTGGAATATGCTCATCAATGAAATGCTCGACCATACCTTCTTCAACCTTTTGTAGCATAGCACGTAGTTCTAATGAATAGTGCTTAACAGGTGTTTTAATATCACCGATAAATATTTCTCCGTAATCATGACTACTCGTAATTTCGTATAGCTTCTTCCAATCTACAGTTACTCCATTGCTTTCTTCGATATCAGCCAATGTTTTGGCATATTGGACTACCTTCCAGGAATGAGCGGATACGCTATGCTCCTCAAATTTGAATTTTCCTGGACAACGAATAATACGTTCTAGATCATTGAGTGATTGAAAATACGTATGAATACCCATAGGATAAATTCCTTTCTATAATGAATGTTATGAGTGATACTCTATAGCTAGTATAAATCTAGTTTGTTTGTGGATGATTAACTTTTACTTGAAGTTAATGGGGAATGTTAAGTACATATTAAGTTGACGTGAGGCATTACATTAATTCCGAAGTCATTTCGTATTTTCGACTAATCAAAACAACGTGAATTCACGATAATCGCTAATAATAAGAGCCAGGGAATGAGCGATAGTGATGTATACGTTATTCATTCATAAATTACAGAGAAATGAACTAATTTTGCCCTTATTTCAATTTTACAAAAGATTACAGTGGGAGTAGTATTCAATTGTAATCATAATTAAATATGTTTTCAATTCTTTTTCGCTGAGTTTCCAATATGGAAAACGGGGGAACCAATTAAGATGATTGCTGCTGTAACTAGCCATCATCTGGGGGTGAATCCTGATACAGTTTCTGATCAGTTAGGGCGACTCTTACCGCCCGAACCCGACAGCTAACCTCGTAAGCGTTGATTAAGGGAGGGTTGTTAGCTTGTGAAAAAACACAGGTTAGTGCCTGTGTTTTTGTTTTGCCTATTTTTTCGGAATGGTTCATGAAAAGTTGTTTATTCGTAAGTATTTGAGCAATATATGATAAGGATGTGGAAGGAATGTTAGCCTCTCTCAAACGGATATTAGTT
>DXHF01000147.1 GCA_019113605.1 Candidatus Paenibacillus intestinavium | reverse complement strand
TTCTGCAGCAAAGCGTTCTGCCGTATGCATGGAGAACTGCGTAACTTCAATAGTGCCAATGCCTTGCTTATCGAGCGTAGCATATACGGTTTCAATATCAATATCATCACGGATAAGTACAACTGTGATCGGCTCTGAATTTCCTGCCCGAAGCACTTCCAGCTTAGCCTTACTTCCTTTTTCACCACGAATTAGATTGACTGCTTCTTGTAGTGTCAAGCCAGCAAGACTGTCGCCATTGACAGAGATAATAATATCTTTCGCTAATAAACCACCACGCTCAGCAGGAGAACCTTTAATCGGTGAGACTACGACCGTTTGACCATTCTCACTACTTACCTCTGCCCCAATTCCTGAGAAAGAACCTTCAATAGATTGTGAGAACTGACTCGCTATACTTTTTTCCATGTATACGGAGTAGGGATCATCCAAAGCATTCATAATGCCTGATATTGCGCCATTAACAAGTTCATCACGTTCTATGTCCGACACATATTTTGTTTCTACTAACTTAATGACCGTATTAATTCTTTCTAGCTCATCAGCTGATAATTGACTCTTTGCATCAGTAGCAGCTGATACGTAAGATGTAGAAGCAGCTACTGGATTTCCCTCCAGCTTGTCTGTAACGATCATCGTAACGAATACTGAAGCTACAATCGTCATAACAACGAATGCAAAAACTGTACGTCCCTTAAATTGCACCAACTTACACCACCTGTCCTAGTTTGCCCCGCGTTCATCCACTATAGTATATGACATTTGTTGTGAAAATATTTACTTTAGAGAGGTTGTGTAAAAATCAGACCTCTACTTTAAACTTAGAATAGCAATAGGCTATCTATTTTGCAATAGAAAGCCTACCGGGGATGATGATATATTACTTTAAGTAACTTGATGGATTAACTGGAACTTCGTTTTTACGTACTTCAAAATGTAGATGTGGACCTGTAGAGTTTCCGGTACTACCAACTAACCCAATCTTATCGCCACGTTTGACAGAATCTCCTTCACTTACAAGCAGTCCGCCATTTTTAATATGACCATATAATGTCCAGATACCGTTACCGTGGTCAATAATGATACAGTTACCATATCCGCTCCAATATTTCGATATAAGAACGATACCATCTTCAGCCGCATAAATAGATGTTCCTGATTTTGCAGCAAAGTCAATTCCGTTATGTGCTTTCTTCACTCCTGTAATTGGATGAATACGAACACCGAAGTTAGATGAAAGACGATATCCCTCTGCAATTGGAATGCCAAGTTTCCCACCACTGTATGGATTAGAAATACGTTTCTTCTCGGCATTCAGTTTTGAAATTTCTGAAGCCAGTCCGACCAGCAATTGTTCTTGCTCTTCACTAATGACTTCTAATTCTTCAATATGTTCCTCTAGCTCGTTAGCCTGGGCGTTATAAGCTGCAACGAGTGTTTCTTTTTCAGCTTCCTTCTGAATGAGAGAAGCTTGCTCTGCCTCTAGCTTTGCATATAATGCTTGAAGCTGATCTAGCTGCTCTTCTACTTCAATCTTTTTCTGTTCAACTAATTCTTGATCAACCCTATACTGATCCAATGCTTCGCGATCAGATTGTAAAATGATTTGTAATGCATCGAAACGATCCAAGAAATCTGTAAAGCTTGTTGCGCTTAATAGTACATCAAGATAAGATACTGCACCATTAGAGTACATAAGTCTCGTGCGCTTTTGCAGCAATTCATCCCGTTTTTCTACTTGGGCAATTGCAGCATCAAGCTCCTGACCCGTTATATATACTTCTTCTTCTTTAGCACTTTTTTCTTGCTCAGTTTTATGTTTATCTTGTGCAACTTTTTCGATTTCGGACATTAGGTTTTGAAGCTCTAATTCAAGATTTACAACTTTATTCGTAATCGTAGCTTTTTCTTGCTCAGCTTGCTGTGCTTCAACAGCAGCAGCAGCTGCTATTTTCTCGGCCGCTCTAATTTGCTCATTGGCAGCCTTAATATCTTGCTCGATTTTAGAAAGCTTTGAAGCGCTAATACTTCCAGCACCTACTATAATCGTTGCAAGTAAAGCAATTGAAGTTAGATATAATACCATTCTTTTCATTACGGCGTTCACCTACACTTTCAAATACTTACGTACCGACATGACACTACCCCAAATACCAATAAGTGAGCCTAGCGTTATCATTATCGTCGCAGTTAAAGTAATAACTTGTTCCAGTGGCAATAATTGTATCAACATCAGAGAAAGATCATATTGGAAAATATGAATAACTTGATCGTAACCAATTAATATAATGATTGTTGTCACAATTGAGCTTATAATGCCGATTAATGCACCTTCAATAAAGAATGGCCATCTAATAAATGCATTGGTCGCACCTACTAGCTTCATAATGCCAATTTCTCTTTTTCTTGCTACAATTGTCATTTTAATAGTATTAGAAATTAGTAGCATGGCCGTAACTGCTAATGCCACAACGATAGCAAAACCAGCGTTGCGGATTGCATTCGTAATTTTGAACAATGTTTCCACCGTCTCATTACCATACTTCACTTCTTTGATCGGCTTTGGATCGAACGTACCATTAAGAATATCAATTTGTTGCGCAATGGAATCTACGAGCCGTGTATCGGATAATTCTATTGTTAAGGAGATTGGCAGCGGATTGTTTTCATCATCATAGCCTTCTAACCAATCACTATTGTCTTCCCCCATTTTATCTCGTAAAAATGCAAGCCCTTCTTCCTTAGATACATATGTAAGCTTGCTCACTTCGCTAATTTTTCCGATTTTATTTTGCACATTTGTAATCATTTCATCAGTTGCATCCGTTTCAAAGTATACGCGAATCTGTACCTGGCTCTCCATTTGAGCAGCCATATAGTTCATATTCAATGCTAATAAAATAAATATACCTAGTATAAATAAAGAAATAAAAATGGAACTAATAGACGCGAAAGACATCCAGCCATTACGAATAATGCTTTTGAACCCTTCACGCATATGTCGAGTCATCGTACTAAATTTCATAACCGTACTCCCCTCTTTGCTCATCGCGTACAATACTGCCATTTTCAATAGCAATGACGCGTTTTCGCATAGAGTTCACAATTTCTTTATTGTGAGTTGCCATAACAATTGTTGTACCACGGAAATTAATTTCTTCGAGCAAATTCATAATATCTAGCGATGTATCTGGATCTAAGTTTCCTGTCGGCTCATCAGCCACAATAACTGACGGATTATTCACTATTGCCCGGGCAATCGACACCCTTTGTTGTTCTCCACCTGATAATTGGGACGGGAAGTTTTTGTATTTATGCTTCAATCCGACCAGCTCTAACACTTCCATCGTACGTTTCTTAATCACTTTACGCGGTGCTTCAATGGCTTCCATCGCAAAGGCAATATTTTCGAACACCGTTAACTTGGGAAGCAATCTAAAGTCTTGAAAAATAACCCCAATATTACGACGTACATACGGAATTTTACGTTGCTTTAACTTACCAATATTAAAGCCATTCACGAAAATCTGACCAGCTGTAGGTACTTCTTCGCGATATATTAGCTTCATAAATGTAGATTTACCCGCTCCTGATGGACCAACCAAATAGACAAATTCATTGCGATCTATTTTTACGGATACATTATCGAGCGCTATAGTACCATCAATATACGTTTTTCTTATCTTTTCCATTTCAATCACGTTATCACATCCTGTAGAAAGTTCAATATTACAAATTCGACAGGTTACAGCTAATTCCTTCAATGTATCGCTATTATGAGTCAATTTTCACTTTTCTCATTTTTCATAACGATGTATGCTGTCGGATGCTGACATAATAGTTTAACTACTTTACTATATTCTCTCATTACATTATACGGGAGTATTTGTCTCGCGCTTATACCGATATACTATGTCGAACATCCATTTTGCATGATTATGGGTAGTAGGCTTTGTGAACCTCTCATCATATCCTCCGGCATCAATGGATACGATGCTTAACTGGAAATCATGCTACGTATAAAAAAATGCCTCTCTAAAGCAAGATGTGCAGCAGCACATCTTGCTTTAGAGAGGCGAAATAACCATATTTTAGAGCCAGTATGCATTGCGGCTGTCATTCACTGTTTTATCGCAAGCAGCAAATGATTGCAAAAACTTATTGGCTGCGCTCCATATATTCAGCAACCCACACAGATGTCGTAGACATTGCTTCCTCAGCACGGCCGATAGCAGCTTCAACCTGCGGCTTAGCAGTTCCGCCATATACATTACGCGCGTTAACAACCTGCTCTGGCTGCAACACTTCATATATACGCTCGTCGAACAAATCTGAGAATTGGATAAATTCTTCCATACTAAGATCAAGTAAATATTTATTGTTTTCGATACAATATAGTACCGTTTTGCCGATAACTTCATGTGCTTGACGGAATGGTAGACCTTTATTAACTAAGAAGTCAGCAATATCCGTAGCATTAGAGAAGTCTTGATTAACCGCTTGACGCATACGAGCTTTATTAACTGTCATCGTCGCGATCATAGGTGCAAACAATTGAAGCGCGCCCTGCATCGTTGTTACCGTATCAAACATGCCTTCTTTATCCTCTTGCATATCTTTGTTATACGCTAGCGGTAAAGATTTCAACACAGTTAGCAAGCCCATCAGATTACCATACACGCGTCCTGTTTTACCACGAACAAGTTCTGGTACGTCAGGATTTTTCTTCTGCGGCATAATACTGCTGCCTGTACAGAAGGCGTCATCAAGTTCGACAAAGTTAAATTCTGTACTTGACCACAAAATTAATTCTTCACTTAGACGGGATAAATGCATCATAATGATCGATGCATCTGCTAGAAACTCAAGAATAAAGTCGCGATCGCTTACTGCATCAAGACTATTCTCATATACACGATCAAAATTCAATTGACTTGCCACGAAATGACGATCAATCGGGAATGTCGTACCCGCAAGTGCACCAGCACCAAGCGGAAGGACATTAATACGTTTGTAGCTATCTTGTAGACGCTCAATATCGCGACCGAACATCGATACATAAGCCATCATATGATGTGCAAATAGAATCGGTTGCGCACGCTGCAAATGCGTATAGCCTGGAACGATTGTATCAATATTCGCTTTCGCTTGTCCGATCAATGCTTCTTGTAGCTTGCGAAGCAGTTCAACGAACTCTACGACACGTTTACGAAGCCATAGATGCATATCTGTAGCCACCTGGTCATTACGACTACGTCCTGTATGCAGCTTACCACCGACAGCGCCAACGTCATCGATTAATGCTTTTTCAATATTCATATGAATATCTTCATCACCAATCGTAAACTGTTGCTCGCCATTTTTGATACGCTCTAATACGCGCAATAGACCATCTCTAATCGTTTCAACATCATCTTGCGGTACGATCCCTTGCTTACCCAGCATAGTGACATGTGCAAGACTACCTTGAATATCTTCTTCAGCAAGCGCCTTATCAAATGTAATAGACGCTGTATATTCTTCAACTAATTGATCCGTTTTTTTCGTGAAACGGCCACCCCAAAGCTTACTCACTTCTTCAGCACTCCCTACTTATTCTGAGTTACGCCAGCAGAAACTTTCAAACGCAATGCATTCAAATTGATAAATCCAGTTGCATCACCTTGATCATATGCTTGTGATGGATCAGCTTCCATTGTAGCAATATCAGGATTGTATAAGCTTACTGGGCTTTGTACGCCAGCGCCGATGACATTACCTTTATACAATTTCAAACGCACGACACCAGATACATTTTTCTGAGATTCTGTTACTAGTGCTTGCAATGCAAGACGTTCAGGAGCAAACCAGAAACCATTGTATACTAGCTCACTATATTTGGAGATCAGAGAGTCACGCAGATGCATAACTTCACGATCCATTGTTAGAGATTCCATTTTGCGATGTGCTGTAAATAAAATAGTTCCGCCTGGCGTTTCATATACGCCGCGGCTCTTCATACCTACGAAGCGATTTTCGACCATATCAACACGGCCTATACCATGTTTGCCACCAAGCTCATTCAATTTCTCCATAATAGCAAGTGGAGACATTGCTTCGCCATTAATAGCTGTACAGTTACCTTGCTCGAATGAAAGCTCAACGTATTCAGCTTGATCCGGAGCACGCTCAGGAGACACGCTTAGGACGTACATTGGCTCATTTTCTTCCGTGCTTGGATCGAACCAAGGATCTTCTAACACACCGCTCTCAAAACTAATGTGAAGCAGGTTACGGTCTGTAGAATAAGGTTTTGCCGCAGATGCTGATACTGGAATATCATGTTTCTCAGCAAAAGCAATCATCTCAGCACGACCTGGGAAATCGTTACGGAATTGCTCAGAACGCCAAGGAGCAATAATTTCGATTTCTGGTGCTAATGCAGCTACGCCCAGTTCAAAGCGAACTTGGTCGTTACCTTTACCAGTTGCACCGTGAGCAATATATTTCGCGCCTTCAGCACGAGCGATTTCTACCATACGTTTCGCTATTAGCGGACGTGCAATAGAAGTACCTAGTAAGTATTGACCTTCATACATTGTTCCAGCTTGGAACATCGGGAAGATGAAATCCTTTGCGAATTCTTCTGTAAGATCATCGATGTATACTTTAGAAGCGCCTGTTTTCAAAGC
>DXHF01000146.1 GCA_019113605.1 Candidatus Paenibacillus intestinavium | reverse complement strand
CACTTTAGTTAACTAAAGAGATTATAAGCAATTTTATGCTGACATTCCATAATACTAACATACTAGAAATGTCAAGTCAAATGTTTTCGAGTGTTTTCAGTATAATTTTCATAAAAATGTTATTTAGCTTTTATTGCCTTGAAAATGCGGTATCCTTTATCCTTGGTTACTTCTTCAACTTCTCCAAATAATTGCTCTAATTTTTCAAATGCTGAAGGAGCACCTTGTTTCTTTTGAATCACAATCCACATACTTCCGCCAGCATTAAGTAAATCATAACCTTCTTCAAAAACTCGGTGTACAACTACTTTACCTGCACGTATAGGTGGATTACTTATAATACAATCGAAGCGTTGATCTTTCACCGCTTCATAGAGATCACTTTGTAACACCGTTACATTATTCGCTCCATTTTGTTTTGCATTAGCTTTGCTAAGTTGTACCGCTCGCTCATTAATGTCAATCATCGTAATATGACCTTGTGGCGCGAGTTTAGCTGCAGTAATTCCAATCGGGCCATAGCCACAACCTACATCTAATACGGTAGCATTCTCAGCAAATTGCATCACTTCTATCAATACTTGACTACCGTAGTCAACACCAGATTTCGAAAACACTCCTGCATCAGTAGCCAGTTTAATCTTATATCCTCTTAAATCCCATTCATGTTGTTGCTTCGAACTCGCTACTATTGGTTGTTTTGAATAATAATGATTGGACAACCCGTTCACCAACCTTCAATCGTTCATATAAGAAGCCCCTTGAAACCTAGGCTTCAAGGGGCTCTGTTATACTCGCCATTAGTTAGCAAGTAGGATTGTAAAAGCTAATTACTTAACTTCTACAGATGCGCCAGCTTCTTCAAGCTTAGCTTTAACAGCGTCTGCATCTTCTTGGCTAACGCCTTCTTTAACTGCTTTAGGAGCGCCATCAACAAGTTCTTTAGCTTCTTTCAAGCCAAGACCAGTGATTTCACGAACAGCTTTAATTACGTTGATTTTAGAAGCACCAGCGTTGTTAAGGATAACATCGAATTCAGTTTGAGCAGCAGCAGCAGAATCTCCGCCACCAGCAACAACTGCAACTGGAGCAGCAGCAGTAACGCCGAATTCTTCTTCGATAGCTTTAACAAGATCGTTTAATTCTAGAACAGTCATACCTTTAATTGATTCTAAGATTTGTTCGTTAGACATGATATTACCTCCGGTAATTTTATTATTTTTTGGTTTACGATGCATGTTGCATCAATTGAATCTATGAAACAAAATTAAGCTTGTGCTTCTTGTTTGTCTGCAACAGCTTTAACTGCAAGCGCGAAGTTGCGAACTGGTGCTTGTAGTACGCTGAGTAGCATAGAAAGAAGACCTTCGCGAGAAGGAAGTTCTGCAAGAGCTTTAACTTGATCTCCGTCAACAACTTTACCTTCAACTAGACCGCCTTTAAGTTTCAAAGCGTCATTTTTCTTAGCGAAATCGTTAAGAATTTTAGCTGGAGCAATAGCATCATCTGAGCTGAATGCTACTGCTGTAGGTCCAGAAAGAATATCTTTAAGCGCTGAGTAATCAGTACCTTCAGTCGCACGACGAACAATTGAGTTTTTCAAGACGTGAAATTCAACACCAGCTTCGCGAAGCTGTTTACGAAGTTCAGTTACTTGAGCAACGTTCAATCCGCGATAATCAGTAATGATCGTACTTGGGCTGGAAGCAAGCTTCGCAGCTACTACGTCAACTGCCTCTTGTTTCTTTTGGATAATATTAGCGTTAGCCAAACTGTACACCTCCCGTTATTGGTTACATCCCGTGTAATTTAGAGAGATCCTATCCTCGATGCATGAGAAAGGCCCTCGCAGATTAAGCAAGGGCCATGATTCCGTTCGCTATTCAATATTCTTGAATGCTATAAACGCTTTATCATAACACCTCGGTAGGATATTTAAGCCACTTGGGCACCTACTGTCTACGGTATGCATATTCAAATTTAGTTCTTTGTTTCTTATCTAACAATTAGCGGTAGTTAGCGCTATTAACGCGAGCGCCTGGACCCATTGTAGAGGAAACAGAGATATTTTTCAAGTAAACTCCTTTAGCTGCAGCTGGTTTTGCACGAAGTAGTGCATCTACCAATGCTTTCAAGTTTTCATTCAATTTTTCTGCATCGAATGATACTTTACCGATAGGAGCATGGATTTGACCTGCCTTATCAAGACGGTATTCAATTTTACCCGCTTTGATTTCTTGAACAGCTTTAGTAACATCAAATGTTACTGTACCTGCTTTAGGATTCGGCATAAGTCCTTTACCACCAAGGATACGACCAAGTTTACCAACTTCAGCCATCATGTCTGGAGTTGCTACGCAAACATCGAAATCGAACCAACCTTGTTGGATTTTGTTAATCATATCTGTGTCGCCAACATAGTCAGCGCCAGCAGCTTCTGCTTCTTTAATTTTTTCGCCTTTAGCGAAAACTAGAACTTTTTTAGTTTTACCAGTACCGTGTGGTAGTACTACTACACCACGAACAGCTTGGTCCTGCTTACGAGGGTCTACACCCAAACGTACAGCAACTTCGACAGATTCGTCAAACTTAGCTGTTGCAGTTTTTTTCACAAGTTCAATTGCTTCTTGTGGTTCATAGCTAGCTTCGCTATCAATTAGCTTAGCAGCCTCAACATATTTTTTACCGTGTTTAGCCATTGTAAATTCCTCCTAGTGTGGTTTTAGCGGAGTAACATTCAAGATGTACTCCTCCCACCTGTGAAGCAAAGCTTCACAAAGCGAGATGTCGCCTTATATCAGCGTTACATCAATTGAAACTAGTCAACGATTGTAATACCCATAGAACGAGCAGTACCTTCAACCATAAGCATTGCTGACTCTACAGAAGCAGCGTTAAGGTCAGGCATTTTAGTTTCAGCGATTTCGCGAACTTTATCACGTTTAACCGTTGCAACTTTTTTCTTATTCGGCTCACCAGATCCTTTTTCGATTCCAGCCGCTACACGAAGCAATACTGCTGCCGGTGGCGTTTTAGTTTCGAATGTAAAGGAGCGATCCTCGAATACTGTAATAACAACTGGAATAATCAATCCAGCTTGGTCTGCTGTACGAGCGTTAAACTCCTTACAGAATGCCATGATGTTCACACCCGCTTGTCCTAAAGCAGGACCAATTGGTGGCGCTGGATTAGCTTTACCAGCAGGAACTTGAAGCTTGACCAATTTAATGACTTTCTTTGCCATGATGTACACCTCCTTGACTAGATATACAGATGCTCTCGCGAACATCCGTTTGAGAACCCATCTAATAAATTAGATTTTTTCCACCTGAGTATAATCCAACTCAAGCGGGGTTTCTCTGCCAAACATGTTGACGTGTACCTTGAGCTTCGCCTTGTCGAGTAGAATTTCTTCCACTGATCCAACAAAATCTGCAAAAGGCCCTACTTTGACACGAACAGTTTCTTTTAGCTCGAACTCAATCTTCGGCTTAGGCTCATCCATTCCCATATGCTTAAGAATTTGTTCCACTTCTTCAGGCAATAATGGTGTAGGTTTCGAACCTGAACCCGTAGATCCTACAAAACCCGTAACTCCAGGTGTATTGCGAACGACATACCATGAATCATCAGTTTGAACCATCTCGACTAGAACGTATCCAGGATAAACCTTGCGTTGGACGATCTTTTTCTTGCCGTCCTTCTCCACGATTTCTTCTTCCATTGGCACAAGGACACGGAAGATCTTATCTTCCATATTCATTGATTCAACGCGACGCTCCAAATTGGCTTTCACTTTGTTCTCATAACCGGAATACGTGTGCACGACATACCATCTTTTTTCCATCACAAATCCACCTTTGGGCCTTCTCAGACAATTAGATTTACGAGAGCTGAAATCCCGATGTCTAGAAGCCAGAAGTAAATCGTCACAGCCACAACCGTCACCAAGACAACGATAGAATAGCTAGTTAATTCCTTGCGATTAGGCCAACGAACTTTCTTTAACTCTGCCCAACTGTCAGCAAAAAAACTAAACGTCGTACTAAAGCTCTGTTTCACTTTCGCCAAAAATGTCACGGTCACACCTCCCATTGACTATCTCGTCTCGCGATGAGGAGTCTGCTCGTTACAAAACTTGCAAAACTTCTTCAACTCGATGCGGTCGGGGTGATTGCGTTTGTTCTTAGTTGTCGCATAGTTTCTCTGTTTGCAGTTTGTGCATGCCAGCGTGATAATAACCCGCATTGAATAACACCTCCCGAACTGCTTAAAAATAAGAAGCAAAAAAGCTCAATTTCTATGCCCTGTGTCGATTTCGCCATAACGAAAAAACCTTTTCCAAGGCCTACCTTAACACTTTAGCATAAGGCATCCGTCATGTCAATGCAAAACAACTGTCTCGGGCGTACAAATTCACAAAAATTTCAAGATAGCTTTTTGAAATACCTCTTCCAATAAAAATTCAAAAAGCGGACTTTTGAACTACTTCTAGAATCAACTCTCGTATATCTAGTATATTCCAATTACTGCCCTATTAAACCAATGGACTGTCTTCGGTGTCTGAATATTTCAGACAGCAAAGACAGTCCGTTGTTCCTTAATGTATAGATACTACGTATGATTCATATGATAGCTGTCATAGTTGGTCTGATGTATCACGTAATTCTAAATACTTTTCTAGTTTACGCTTCACTCGTTGCAGTGCATTATCAATCGATTTTACATGACGCTTCAAATCAACAGCAATTTCTTGATATGAACGACCGTCTAGATAAAGCATAAGTACTTTGCGTTCTAAATCACTAAGTATTTCTGCCATCTTATCTTCTAGCCCTGAAAATTCTTCTTGATTAATAATTAACTCTTCCGGATCCGACAC
>DXHF01000145.1 GCA_019113605.1 Candidatus Paenibacillus intestinavium | reverse complement strand
CGATGATCTATAGATTATTACTACAGCAAGCTGCAGAGTAATAATCTAGGTAGAGCGTTGATACGTGATACGAACAATAGCTAATCATTAGCAGACCATAGTCAAGCGGCAACAACTACCCAGTATTCCATAGGGAAGTTGTTGCCGTTTTTCAATGGGGGGGTTAGCTGCCCCTCCTACACGATTGCTACTTACCATAATGATCCGGAATTATAAAGGAAACGGTTGTTCCTTCATTAGGCTTACTAACAATAGACAAGCCCTGTCCGTACAGTTGTGTTAATCGTCGATTCGTATTGGCAAGTCCAATTCCACCTTTTCCTTTCAATGCAGGATTCAATAGCTGTACAATTTGCTCTTGTTTCATTCCTTTACCGTTATCGATGACTTCAATAAAGGTAAATCCATCTTGTCGTGAAATTCGAATATGAATTATACCGCCTATATTGCGCTTAAGTGCGCCATGCTTTACAGCATTTTCAATGAGTGGTTGAATGGAAAGTGGTGGGAGCAGTACGCTAATCTCTTGGTCAACTTCCCATTCAATTGTTAATCGATCTTCAAAGCGAACTTTTTCAATATATATATAAGCCTCGACAAGCTCTAATTCATGAGCAAGCTCGACTAACTCACCGGTATTAAGGAAATTGAAGCTAATACGTAAAAATGAAGCAAACGCATAGCCTAGATCTCGCATTTTCTCGGTATCAATATCACTTAAAGCCATAATTGAATTTAATGTATTGAATAGAAAATGCGGTTGGATTTGCGCTTGAAGATAAGCAGCTTCTAATCGTAAACGCTCATGAATAGATTGCTTTAGCATAATTAACGCTCGAATTCGATATTTGAGCTCTAGCGCATCTACAGGCTTAGTTACGTAGTCATTGGCACCTGATAAAAATCCAGTGTAAATATCAGTAGGTTGACTACGTGCTGTTAGTAGCAGTACGGGGAGATCGGATACGGTGTGATGCTCCCTTATTTTTTGTGTTAACTCGTAGCCCGACATATGTGGCATCATCGCATCGACAATAAGTAAATCCCATTGCTGTGTACTTAATAAATCCAACGCTTGGCGGGCTGAATTTGCTGTTGTAAGTTGATAAGGCTCAGTTGACAAAATCGCTGCAAGTACATTCAAATTAATCGGATCGTCATCAACTGCAAGTATATTAACTACTCCGTTATGTAATAGAGGTGGAATAAGAACGGAAGATGTTAATTGCTGTAATGTAATGCTTGGAAACATAAGCTCGGTTTTGCCGTCCACAAGATGATCGATCGTCTTGTTGATGATAAGTGGCTGCTGTAACAATGAATTTTGCTGGGAAATGTCAGCTAATGGAAGCCTAACGCTAAAGGTAGTGCCTTTACCAAGCTCAGAATGAACCGTCAATGTTCCGCCATGTAAATCGACCAGTTGCTTACAAATTGTTAAGCCAAGTCCAATTCCTCGGCCATCACTTATGCCATAGGAGCCCTGTTCATACGGAAGAAATATGCGAGACTGCGTTTCCTCATTCATGCCAACCCCTGTATCAGCGATGTGGATGATGGCATCGTCTTCTTCTATCTCTACAGATAGGGAAATACTGCCTTCTTCCGTGTACTTAAGCGCATTATGTAGTAGGTTATATAAAATTTGCACAAGTCGCTTTTCATCTGCCATTACTGGTGGCAGCATTTCAGAGAGGTCAGTTTGTAGCTGAATCTGTTTCCCCTCGACCATATACTTTAGCATGCCAACGATGCTAGGTACGATTGACTGAACATATATAGGCTGCTGATGGATAGTAATGTGGTGTTCTTGTAGCTTAGCGACATCTAACAGATCACCGATTAGATGAGACATACGACGGCTGATCGTAATAAGTAGCTCCATATCCTGCACGCTTTGCTCGTTCATCATCGTTTTTTCTTTCGTGATAACCGTTTGCGCAATATTAATAATACCGTGCAGAGGTGTGCGCAGTTCATGTGATGTATTGGCAAGAAATTGATCCTTCAGTTTATCAGATTTTTGTAGCTGCTCATTCAGCTCTTTGTTTTGCTCTGCATTACGGAAATACTTTTTGAACCAATACGTAGAAAATCCAATAATGGCTGCAATAATATCAATCGGATAATATACACCAATGTAGTCACTATTGTTGTAGAATGCACCCCAAATCCCACTAGATAAAATCGCTGCTACAGAAAGAATTAGAAAAATCGCGTCAGAGTGAATAGGACTTTTCAAGGATACCTTCACGATAAGATATGCCAAATATAGAAACGGCAAGAAATAAAATAACCTAAAAAGACCCAGTTCTAGAGATTGATAGACTAATGGTGTAGTTGCAGCAGCTAGAAATATAGAATAAGCAACAAATGCTGCAGTATATACGTGAAAAGATCTTTTTAGAACGATGGTACTTGATAGTTTGCGAAATAGAACAACAATTAAAAATGAGAGCCACATATAGCTAAGTAATTTAATTTTGACTGTCCATTCATAATTAATCGGTAGCCAAAGCATAAGTACATTATCATGATCGGCTACAATTGATATTCCAACGACAATCATTAATATCGCAAAAATAATTAAGCTCTTCTCTCGTGGATTGAATAAATAGAGAATACAGGCATATATACTGTGAAGAAGCAGGACGGTAAACATGACGAGCTGAAAACCGATAGAATACCAACGCATAAAGTCAATTTCAGCTTGCGAGCCAAATTGAATGGCGCGTACAATACCGCCGGACTGTGAATTATCGAAGTTTGATACTTGGATAAGCAATTCTAGTTTTGTTGTTCCTTCCATAAAGTATGAGGCAGTATAAGACACGTTTTTGGCGGTATAGCTACCAGCATGTTCAGCAGTAGTTCCGATGTTAGCTGCAGCAACTCCGTTAATTTCAACGGAAGACGAAGCTTCGATGTCTTGCATCCAAAGGGAGACAGGCATCTTAAGTGGATCGACTAGCATTTGTAACCGATACGTTCCGTATCCCATTGGGGATGCTTGCTCATTGTCGAATTGGCTAGCCCAATCTCCTGGAACTTGAATATAGCTCGTGTTTATTTCCTTTGATTGTATATCTGAGTAGGATATAAGCTGATTAGGATAGAACAACCATTCCCCGGTTAATGGAATTGACTTGGAATCGTTCAGGTCCCAGCCGCGCATATCAACAATGCCTTGGTCTGCTTGGGGATAGTCAGAAGGAGTAGAAAAAAAGTCCGACCATGCCCATCGAAAGCCAAAAAGCAAACCGATAAATAGTACAATTAAAATAATATATTTAATAAGAAGTTTCTTTTTTATTATCATCATAGTACATGGGGATTCGACATTATTGGTCATAATCCTTTATTACTCTAATAAT
>DXHF01000144.1 GCA_019113605.1 Candidatus Paenibacillus intestinavium | reverse complement strand
CAAAAATCGCTGGCGGTTATGGTAAATCCGGCGAAGGTCCTTATGTCAAATATGATGCACAGTCAAAATACTTCTTCCTCTTCGTCACTTATGGCTGGTTAGGTATTGACGGTGAATACAATATGCGTGTATTCCGTTCAGAATCTCCAAATGGACCATTTGTTGATGCTGATGGTACTAGTGCTGTTCTAGCCTCTAATGCTAGTCACGACACTGTTGGTAACAAAATTATGGGGCATTATAACTTTGAACGCAATATTGGAGAACAAGGTAGCGGCTCGGGCATTCAATATGTATCCCCTGGTCATAACTCCGTCTATATCGATGATGAAACCGGTGAACGATTTGTGCTATTCCACACCCGCTTCTCACAACAACAAGATGGCTTTGAATTAAGAACGCATCAATTAGTGCTGAACGAGGATGGCTGGTTAATTGCTTCGCCATATCGTTACGCAGGAGAATCACTCCAAGCAGTTGCCGAAAGCGATATCGTTGGCGATTATAAATATATTAACCATGAACAAGATAGCTCTAAAACCGTTCATACTTCCACTTATATTACGTTGAATGCGGACCATTCAATAACAGGTGCAATTACTGGGGCATGGGCATTAGCTGATGATTATACTGCAAGAATCACAATTAATGGCAGTGTATATACAGGTGCATTTATCAAACAATGGGATTCAGCATCACAAGCATATGTGATGGCATTTACAGCAATGAACAATGAAGGTAAGAGTATTTGGGGAAGTCAATTGCAAGCAACTGATGATCTTGCTCAACATATTTTGGATGATCTTACAATCACACCTACAAGCAATATTATTTTTGATCTAACATTACCTACTAAAGCTACGCGAAATATTGCAATTAGCTGGTCTTCTTCTAACGCTGCTTTAATTAGCGATAATGGTGTGGTCACTAGACCAACCCTAGGAGATGATACAGCAGTAACTTTAACAGCAACATTTGATGTCGATGGAGAGAACTATACCAAAGCTATCGACGTTACTGTAAAACCTATCGAACCTGCTGTGCTAGCTGCAAAGTATTCATTCGATGGCGATCTGGAAGATAGTCAGGACGCTAGTAAGCAAGGAACAATAGTTGGCAATAAGATTACAGTTACCGATAGTGGAAAAATCACTTATGATGATGGAATATTCGGAAATGCTGCTTATTTCGATGGGGAAAGTGGAGTTGTTCTCCCTTCAGATCTGATCAATAGTGATACTTACTCTGTATCCCTTTGGCTCAAGCCTGAGCAGCTAACATCATACACTACTGCTTTCTTTGCAGGAGAGGATGCGAATCATTGGATTAGTTTGCTTCCAAAAGGTAATGCAGTCGACAATGCTATGCTTTGGTATCATCAAGAAGTACCTGTGGCATGGTTTGATGCTCGTACCAATACTTCGATTCCATTGAATAATTGGAGTCATATTACCTTTACAGTGGAAGAAGGATACTTAAAAATATATATTAACGGCAAACTGCTACATAGTAGCCAAAGCCTACCTGATATATTCTCTAGTGATGAAGAGAATATATTCTCCCTTGCAGTAAACTATTGGGACACTCCTTTCAAAGGATTCATCGATGAGCTTGAGGTTTATACTGGTGTACTATCACAGGAAGAGATTAGCGCAATGCATATTAGCGATAGTAAAGTTGAAACGATTCAATTAGCTATTAGCGAGCAAATCATCTCACTTGGGCAAACATTTACACCAACAAACATTATAGTAGCACCTGTCGTTGCACGAAATAAGGAGCTAACATGGTCCAGCGCTGATACAGCTATCGCTACTGTTGATGCAATAACTGGAACAGTAACAGCTGTAAGTGTTGGTACAGCAACCATTGCAGCTACTGCTACTGATGGTGGAAATGCTAGTACTAGCTATGTTCTTCATGTTGTTGAAGGAGCCATCGCACACTTTAACTTCGATGATAATCTTGATAATAGCGCAGTGGCAGGTAGTCAAGGTGCTACGTATACGGACGGTCTAATCTTTGTAGATTCAACTGACACGCCTGTATACAATGACGGTCAAGGTATCGTATTAGACGGTTCACATGGTGTTCGCCTACCTAACTATTATTTCAACGATCAGACTTATAGTATTAGCTTTAATGTGAAGTTGAATGAAATAAATGCACATAGCGCACTATTCTTCGCCGCCAATAATACTGATCAATGGCTAAGCTTTATTCCAGGCGGATTTCCAGAATCTAATATTGCTCAATTATGGGCACGACACTTCCCAGGTGGAGGCATCCTTCATTGGTTCGATGGCCCTACAGGAGCAAAGTTCTCGATTACGGAATCTGTTCAAGTTACGATGACAATCGACAACGAAGTAGCTTCTATCTATTATGACGGTACACTTATGAACAGCTTCAGCAATTTCAAAGACCTATTTACAGGTGATACCACAGAAGCTGGACTTGGTGTGAACTACTGGGATACTCCAGTTAAAGGTATTGTTAACGATCTGAAAATCTTTGACTATGCGTTAACAGCTGAACAAGTTACATTGTTACAGCCATAACGTATGTAGTATTTTCTTAAGCAGTCGACAGCCCATCTCGCACGTTCTATATGAACTGCTTGAGATGGGCTGTCTTTATTACTTAAGTTAGCTTTCACAATCTAAACCACAACAAATAGCCTACTATGTCATTGACGTTGAACAACGTGCAGACATAGTAGGCTTTCTTATTTATAAGAGAGAAATATTAACGATGTTCATTAACCTTAATAATACGGCCAACCGTTGGAATCCCAATACAGATCACTAATCAGCAGCTTCGGCGCCCCATTTTCAGCGACACTGTACGCATGACGAGCAATAACATTAGTTCCGTATACATCTTGACCACCTGGTCCAACCCAAGCGCCATTACCACTATCGATAACAGATGCTCCACCATTCTTCATATCAACACCGTTTTTATCATAGAAAGGACCTAATACACTAGTCGAGCGACCAACAGCAACTTTGTAAGTGCTATTCGTACCTGCACAGCATACGCCGATCGATACAAATAAATAGTAGTAACCTGTGTTACTGTTATACACTAAGCTTGGGCCCTCAATACCGCCTGATTTCGTAGCAATACGATAGGAGTTTCCTGTTGGCTTCATAGTTGATGAACTAATCGATGTGATATATATTCCATTACTCCATGAGCCAAATACCATCCATAAAGCACCATTAGCTGCTTGTGTAATATTGGCATCAATGGCATTGTAATTCGTGGAGTTATTAGAGTACGTAACCATTCCTTTATCCGTCCATACTCCACCTGAAATTGATGTAGTAGTTACCAAACCAATCGCTGATACTTTGGAGCCAAACGTAGAAATCGAATAATACAAATAGTACGTGCCATTATAGTAGTAAATATCTGGAGCCCATACATCTAGACCTGTATGATTTGGCACATAATTACTCCACCATGAAGGTCTAGAATTGAAAATCTTCCCTGAACGTTTATAATTAACACCATCTGTAGAATACAACACTTGTATCCCTTCACCAGTACTGAATACCCAACGCGTTCCTGTGCCGTTTTCCACAATGTAAGCAGGATCATGTACATTCGTATCCCCTGTCAAATTCCAAGTTGCAGCGCTAGCAGGAAAGACAACACTAAATAGTAGCATTAACGATAATAATGAAATAGTAATCTTTATTCTTTTTGAATTAGACTTCATCATTCCATCAATTCTCCTTCAACTTTCAAGATTTTGTATTGCGACAATCCAAATAATAAACCACCACCTTTTGTTTATATATTTGTTATCGCGTTCATATCTTGATGAATTACAAGGAACAGCAACATATCACGTTCCTTAACAAAAATATTATAATTTAATGTAAACGTTTACAATAGTTATAAAGACCCAAATTATTCCTCAACGATTCAAAAAAAGCCTCCTATGTCATTTACGTCGGACAACGTATAGACATAGGAGGCTTTCTTATTAATTACGTTAACTACTCTCACTATTAGTAACAATAGTGAGCATATTTCATCCATTGTATTATTGAGTGGTTAGATTGTACGTAGAGATTTTATCGGTAATAGCTTTTGCTGCACTATCTAATGCCGCTTGAGGTTCTTTGATTCCTGTTAATGCTTCTTCGATCGCACCTTCAACGATTTGACGAGCTTCAGGGAATACACCCATTACTGCCCCATTAGATGCTGTACTAGGCTTAGAGGCATGAAGCTGATCAATAGCTGTTTGGAATTGCGGATACTTTGCTAGATTATCAATAATAAGCTGTTGATCATAAGCCTTCTTCGTAATTGGGAAGTAACCAGTATTCACATTCCAATAAGCTTGTGTTTCTGGCTTCGCTAGATACTTAATAAATTCCCATGCCGCTTGTTGTTCCTCATCGGATTTATTATTCATGATCCATAGACTTGCTCCACCTACAATAATCCCTCCGTCAGCAGCCCCTTCAGCTTTAGGCAGAAAGCCTGTGCCGATCTCAAACTGGCCTTCTGCCGCATCTACCATGCCCCGAAGTGACGCAGTTGAATCCAACGTCATCGCTATTTGTCCTGCAAGGAATGCTTTTTTCGTATCAGCTGAGGCACGACCTAGATTCAAAACATTTCCGCTGTCTACAAGCTCCTTCCACCAAGTAAGTGTTTGTAGACCAACTTCATTATTAAGTAATGATTCCGTTGCTGCCGCAGAACGACCATTACCATTGTTCAAATAGTCGCTACCTTGATTTGCAAAAAACTGTTCCATGAACCAGCCATAGATTGCGAAGGATGCACCAGCCTGTCCGTTCACTGTCAGTTTTTCAGCGTACTCCTTAACTTCCTCAAAGGTAGCTGGTGCTTTCTCTGGATCGAGACCAGCTGCTTCAAATAAGTCTTTGTTATAGTAAAGAATGGCATTAGATGTGTTGAAAGGCATGGAATGCAGTTGTCCATCAAATGTGTAATAGTTCGTAATATTTTCTTCAAGCTGAGACATATCAAAGCCCTCTGCATCTACAAACTTTTGAATCGGCGTTGTAGACTTAGAGTCGATCATAAAGCGTGATCCAATTTCGTATACTTGAATCAGTGATGGACCTGTCTTAGAATCCATAGATGCCTTCATTTTATTCAAGCTTTCATCGTAAGATCCTTGATAAATTTCTTCAACAATAATATTAGATTGAGAGGCATTGAAATCAGTCACTAATTGTGTGACTGCACTACCAAGCTCACCCCCCATAGAATGCCACCATACCACTTTAACTGGATCATCCAATGGAGCTGCTGGAGTTGGTGTTGCTTTGGTTTGGGATGCATCTGTTACATCGTTAGTTTTGCTAGATGCGTTGTTTCCGTTGTTTCCTCCATTGGCACCACAAGCTGCAACAAAGATAAGCATTACAGTCATAATTACAGTCAAACTTAATTTCAACTTTGCTCTCATTCTTGTTTCTCTCCCTCTATCTCGTTTTTCATTTATATGGAATCGCCTTTTTGGCGTTGCCACTGAGTCTATGCACAACTTTATCCTTTTACTGCACCCGCTGTAATCCCCCGAACCAACTGCTTCAAACCAAGTACTAGCAGTAAGAGCGAAGGTAGCAGGACAACCATAACTCCTGCCAGCAAATTGTTCCAAGAGCTCATTTCTTCGAACTGCAACATACTAACTCCAATTTGGACAGTACGCATTTTTTCACTATTCGTCGTTAAAAGCGGCCACAGATACATATTCCATGAATTAAGAAATACATAGACAGATAAGGATGCAATTGCTGGACGGGATAAAGGCAATACAATGGTGGCATAGTGACGTAGATGTCCCGCTCCATCTATCCGAGCTGCTTCGAATAATTCCTTAGGTAGCTGGAGAAAAAACTGCCGAAGCAGAAACACACCAAACGCCGATGCTAGAAAAGGTATTGTGAGACCCTGATAAGAATCAAGCCAATCCCAAGATTTAATCGTCAAATAATTAGGGATAATAGTTACCTCCCACGGAACCATCATCGTAGACAGAAACAAAATAAACCAAAACTTTTTGAACGGAAATTTGATATAGACGAAAGCATATGCCGCCATTGAAGCGATACATACTTGTCCCACCATAATAGCTGTTGCAGTAATGAAGCTATTGCTAATAAACGTCCCGACCGGTATTAAGCTAAATACATTTTCAATATTACCGAAATACCATGATTCTGGAATTAGCTTTGGTGGGTATAGTGTTGATTGCGTAGGATTCATAAATGCTTGCAGCACGGTATACAAAAGTGGAAAAAGTACAATCACTGCAAACATCACTAACAGAATATAAACAAGCAAATGATTCATATTATTCGTTGTTTTTCTCATTGATAGTGCACCTTCTTCTCTACAAATGCGAATTGAATAATAGTAAGCAGCAGCACTATCGCAAACAGTACTAGTGCTAATGCACTTCCTGTACCGTATTGATAATTAACGAAGGCTTCCTTGTAAATGGAGTAAACTAACACCTCCGTTGAGCCTGCAGGACCACCCTTCGTAAGCAAATGAACCTGCCCAAACGATTGGAAAGCACCTATGATTGAAATAACCGAGAGGAAAAATAATGTTGGTGATAACAGAGGTAATACAATGCGTACAAATGCTGTAAGCGGACCAGCTCCATCTATTTTGGCGCTTTCCACCAAATCATCTGGAATCCCTTGTAAGCCACTAAGTACAATGATGTAATTGAAGCCAAAATTCATCCATACCGTCATGATTGATATCGATAGTAGCGCTATTGACGGATCTGGTAGCCATTGGATCGGTGAGATACCAACTAGCGATAATAAATAATTGAATACTCCTAGTGTCGGATGGAATAAGATAAGCCAAATTACCGCAGACGTACTAACTGACATTGCAAGCGGCATGGAAAACATAAATTGGAATATGCGCATGCCAGGTAATTTAATATGAGTCAGTGCAGCAGTTATAATCGCTAACACAATGCCAGCAGGTACAGTCATCAATGTAAATAAACCCGTTACCTTTAAACTGTTCCATAGCAACTCGGAAGCAAACAATGTTGTAAAGTTATCAAAACCTACAAATGCAGCAACTCTACCTCTTGGGTCTGTTAAGTGAAAGCTTAAGTAGACTGATTTGACTAATGGATAAAATAAAAAAAGGCTAAACAACAGTAATGACGGTGCTAGAAACAAATAACCGAGCGAGCTTTCCTTGATTTTACTTAGCTTGGTAGACTTTACGCGTAGTTTAACTTTAACAACATTTTCACTTTTCAATCTCTGAAGCGTCAATTCCCCGTCTCTCATTTCCATCTCCTTATTACCACCTTCTTATATATCTACTTAATCTATCATAAAGATGATTTGTTAATGGACTGTCATTGTGGCATTAAGATTTTGTATATATAATTGTTAAATTTGTGTAATTTTACAAGCCAGAAAAACAAAAAGAAGAAGATGTCACTGCATAAACACGGTGACATCCTCTTCTTAATAAACAACTTCACATTCAAAACATTTACTTACTTGTTATCTTAAGAAAGTTCACAATCATCTGAGCAAGCTCAGCTCTTGTTAATTGTCCTTTCGGATCAACGGTATGACCATTCTTCCCTTGGATTAAAGATAATGCTTGAGCTTCACGAATATCGTTCATTGCCCACGCTGATACATCATCCATATCCGCAAATGCTGCTTGTTCGGCTACATTTACTACTTTGTCTGGATTAAGAGTACGATAAGCTCGCATAAGCATAACGACCGCTTCTTCACGAGTTACTTTATCCAATGGATGGAATTCATTATTATTACCTTGAACGATACCCAACTCGCTTGCTGCAGTTACAAATCCAGCATAATATGATTTGCTATTAACATCTGTAAATTGGTCACTTGGTTGTGGATCATAATTACCTAGTGATCTTATTAGAGCGGTAGCAAAATCAGCCCGCCCCACATTTACTCCAGGACTGTAATTGCTAGCAGATGTTCCATTCACGATATGATGAGCTGCTAGAATGGAAATACTACGTTCTGCCCAATGATCAACGGTATCTTGGAAAGCTTTCACATATTCCGCTACAAAGAATTGTCCCGTTTGCGTAACATCAACTGAAATCGTAAGACCATCTACTTTACCGCCGACATAGACTGGTTGCCCATCGACCAACTGGTACACACCAACAAGATCAGCATCTAGTGAAGCAATATCGAATGCTACTGTCATCTTAGCTTCAACTTCTCTAGCCTCTGACTGCTTGTCTTGATTAACAGCTGTCATCTTAACGTCTAGAATATTAGTTGCATGTTGGTACTCTTGTGCTAATTTCCCCGTTGCTCCTAGTTGTTCATTAGCCACTACAGTAATCTTCAACGTCTCGTCACTATATAATCCGCTCCAAGTTGAAGCAGAAATCGTAATTATTTGCCCGCCGATGACAAGCTCTAGATCATGCCCATTCTGAACTAATTGCTTGACTACTTCCTGCGCGATAACAATATTAGAAGCTTTTCCATCCGCAGTGTTCATATTAATTGAAGTTTTCTTACCCTCATTGGACTGAACATCTTCAATATCTACCGTAATCGTATCGTTTGAAGCTTCTGGTCTGTTCTCAGTTTCATCTGGAATTGGAGCTGGCGTTGACGGATTTGTGCTCGTTGACCCGCCTACTGTTGTAAAGTTCCAAATTGGTGAAACTAACTTACCAGAGAATTGGTCCGTTACTTCTACATACCATTCATAGTTTGTACCTTGCTTTAATTGCTTCCATTGAACCGAAGCTTCAGACCCACTAGCAATATCGGTCACTTCACCAAAGACTTGCGCTGTGTGAATATTCACTTCGAAATAATCGGTAGCAACACGTTTGTTCATAACACCTAAGTCTACATCCATATCGAATTCATCTTTACCGGGATGTTCGGATGGATCGTAGTAATTATAATCATCCAAATATGGAGAATATGTCTTCACATGGATTTGATCATTATCTAGATCGAATTGAAGTAGGCGAATATAGCCTAAGCCACCCTTTTCAGCACCTTGATAATCAGCTAACATTTGATATACTTTACGATCTATAATACTATCGCCATTATCATCGATTTCATCGACAAGTGTTTCTGCATCGTGATAATGACCACTCAATGTAGCAATTACGTTAGAGTATGGCACAACGACACGCTCATAGATTTCATCAGCAATTGGTGCACGATTATTAGAAACTAATAAATACTCATGGAACGCTAGAATCGCCTTCCGTTCCGGATGATCTTTCACAACTTGTTCAACCCAATCAATTTCTGCATCTCCAATGTTCCAGCCCATATATACGATAATGAAATCAATACCGCCAGCAGAGATCAGATCATAGTGACCACGGTTATTTTGATAAGATCCACCGTAAGTTTCCATATCTTTGAACCGATCTTCTCCGTAATGCTGCCAATAGTACGAATAGTCACCCGTTTGATGATCAACATCATGATTACCTGCCAAAACACCGTACGGAATTTTTGCTTTCTCGATAATTTCCATTGATGTATTCGCAGCTTCCCATTGATAAGCCTGATCTGCATCATCAACGATATCACCTGTATGAATAATATAACGAATATCCATCGCTTCTTGGTTATCTACAACCCATTGCGTGTTTGTTGTATAAATTTCTGGGTAGCTCTCTGAGTAATATTGTGTATCCGACATCCAAATAAAGGAGAAATCATACTTATCTTCAGTTACTGGTCTTTCATCCTGAACCATTACATTAATGACACCATCGTCATTATAGTCTCCTGCAGCAACTTTAGCTTCTAGCTTAAAGTCTTCTAGTCCAGCAATATGTCTATCCAGCAAATCCCATTGCTCTACAGATGGATTCCAAGCGTATAGGCTCACTTTTCTTCCTTCTAAGGAATTACCCTGCCAGTTGATCTCCACTTCATCAGTAGCAACTACAG
>DXHF01000143.1 GCA_019113605.1 Candidatus Paenibacillus intestinavium | reverse complement strand
TGATTCATATATCGCGGAAAGATTTTCACCAATGGGCAAAAGGCGGAGGGGCTGGCATTGTACAGCTTCAGATTGGTGATGCCGAAAAATTCCCAGTATTGCTGGAAAACGCACAACGGGATGCAATTACGCAAGAATATATTCATATCGATTTTTTGATAGTTAACCAAGATGAGGAAGTTCGTATGTTTCTTCCTATTATTATAACAGGTACTCCAAGAGGTACCAAGCTAGGCGGCATTATTCAGACAGACAGCACTGCCATTGAGGTACAAGCATTGCCTGTAAATCTACCAGCATCGATTACGATTGATATTAGCGATTTTGATATTGGTTCAGTATTGCGTGGCGGTGAAATTAAATTGCCTGAAGGCGTCAGCTTAGTGTCCTCTCCGGATGAGACACTAGTGTCGATCATTGCACCTCGAATTGCTGAAGAAGCAAGCGAAGAAGAAGCAACATAATAAGATGATTTGTTGTAAACAACGGACTCATATTGCATAAACATGCATCTGCCTGCATTGCTATAGTAAACAAAAGAATCCCAGGGAAAAGCCGATAAATCTGCTTTTTTCCTGGGATTTTGTGTTGTGTGGTGACAAATCGGACAGCTTTTAGCTGTGTTTTTTATCATCCTTTCCTGCCTCCTTGCTATTTTAATTAATATAGTTGCAACCTTTTTGGACAATCCCCCGTTTATATAAGCAACACGTTTTAAAGCAACAACAGCTAGACTATACTTATTAAACAAACGAGGAGACCTACAACATGAACAAAAAATTAAAGAAAACTTTAGTAAGCTCACTATCAGTTGCCGTCCTTTCCATGTCGGCTGCAGGAATGGTATCTGCTTCAAACGGAGCAACAACTTCCATCCCAACAAATATATCGATTCAAAATGAATCCAACTCAGAAGTGAAATTAAACACTCAACAATTCGCTTCTATTACAGGAATTGTTCAAGAGATTACAAATTACAATGCGGTCGAAAATGCTAAGCTAGTAGAATTAAAAGCTAGTGATAACAGCATTACTCATTTCGTTGTAACCGATGCAACTTATATTATGGATGAACTAACGATTGGTACAGAAATGATGGCGTTCTATGATCAGCAAGCACCTACAATATTAATTTTCCCACCTCAATATAAAGCAGTTGTTATCGCAGCTGTCAATGAAGAACGTAATATCGTCGTAGATCACTTCAATTCTGAACTGGTTAACACGGACAACACTTTACAGCTTAACCCGTCTGACGACACAAAAATTGTTACAACTGATGGTACAGCATTTGAAGGAGAAATCACTGATCGCCTATTAGCGGTAACTTACACAGTTTCAACTCGCAGTATTCCGGCTCAAACTAATCCTGCACAGATTACAGTGCTAGACAATAAAGAAATTGTGGAGGAAACTCCTGAAGTAAAGGCTGATTATGCAGAAGTCCGCGGTACAATTAAATCAATCAATCCAGCAGGTATAGACGGAAAACAGCAATTAGTTGAAGTACAACTAGACAAAGATAATATTGTATATCTAAATGTTTCTGACCTTACGTTTGTTGATGAAAAATTTGAAGTTGGCGCTGAAATCATCGCATTCTACAATGCTAATGCACCGATGATAATGATCTATCCACCGCGTTATAATGTATCTGCGGTTGCGCTTGTGAAAGAAGATCGTCAAATTATGGTAGATCGTTTTGATAGTACTCTTAAAAATTCTACCGGCAATTTGGTGCTTAATATTGGGAAGGATACAAAAGTTCTAACTGCTGACGGTAAATCTTACGAGGGCAGTCTACAGGACAAAAACTTGTTTATTGAATATACGATCACAACTAAAAGCATTCCTGCTCAAACGACGCCCGTCAGAGTTGTTGTATTAGAGGATGAAGCAGCTCCAATTGAAGAAAAATCAATTGTTATTGATGGTCAAACAGTTGAAGCACCTGCAGCATATGCCGATGAAAATGGTGTAGTTATGGTACCTATTCGTGCAATTGCAGAAGCATTAGGTTATGAAGTTGGCTGGGAAAATAAAACCCAAGGAATTACTCTTGGAAAAGCAATTTCATTACAAGTCGGTAAAGACAGCTATACTTTTGCTAAAATGGCTCCGATCGAGCTAGGCACTGCGCCGATCATTGTAGAAGGAAACACTTATGTACCGCTTAATTTTTTCACAGATGTTGCACAATTAAGTGAAGCTGCGACAACTAACAAAGAAATCGTAATTAACAAATAATAGTTTTACCGTACATACGGTAAAACGAAGATAATATGAAGCGGCGTGAGCACAGTATGATTCAATACTGTACTCACGCCGCTTTTTTAAGTATAAACCTCTACCTGCTTTATTTTAGGAGCAGGACGAACAAATCGCCTATGAACCAAACCGGAAATATTGATCCGCATTGCGATAGCATATTCCTTCGATGATCGTTTGCAGCAGCTCCATATCTTCTGGCAGCTGACCTGACTCGACCCATTCACCTAACAGATTACATAGAACACGCCGGAAATACTCATGCCTTGGGTAGGAAAGGAAGCTACGAGAATCAGTCAACATCCCTACGAATCGGCCAAGTACGCCCATGTTCGCCAGTGATTTAAGCTGTGCCTGCATACCATCGATCGTATCGTTAAACCACCATGCACTGCCGAGCTGGATTTTCCCTGGAATGCCGCCACCTTGGAAGCTACCCATCATCGTTGCCAGCACTTCATTATCACTAGCATTTAATGAATAGAGTATGGTGCGTGGCAAACCACTTTCTATTTCAATGGCATCTAGTAGTTTGACAAGTGGCTCTGCTAGCGGTCCATCATTAATTGAATCAAATCCCGTATCATGACCAAGTTGATTAAACATCGCTGTATTATTATTGCGATGTGCTTTAATATGAAGCTGCATCGTCCAGCCAAGTTCCTCATATAAGCCAGCTAGATAGATCAAGGTATAGGTTTTATAAGCAGCTTCTTCTTCTAGTGTTACTGCATCTCCACGCAATGCTTTAGCAAAAATCTCTGTTGCTTGCTCCACCGTTGCATCTGCATACATTACTTTATCTAATGCATGATCAGATAATAAGCAGCCTGTGTCATGGAAAAATTGCACGCGATCCTTTAATGCTTTTAACAGTAAGCTATAATGGTTGACGTCATATCCACATACCTCTTCTAACCGCTGCAGCCAAGGAAAAAATGTTGCTCGGTTAATTTCTAACGCCTTATCAGGTCGGAAAGTAGGTCTAACTTGAAATCCGAGATGTTGTTCTTCATTTAATTTAAGATGATATTGTAAAGAATCTACAGGATCGTCTGTAGTACAAACGACTCGCACATTGGAACTACGGATTAAACCTCGCGGTGAAAATCCCTCTTCCTTTAGACGCTCATTGGCTTTTTCCCAAATGATTGGTGCATTCTTTTCATTAATCATCTCATTTATACCAAATAATCGTCTAAGTTCTAGATGGGACCAATGATATAATGGATTGCCAATCAGCATCGGTACAGTTTTCGCATAGGCGACAAAACGCTCATAATCAGTTATCCCTTGACCACCAGTAACATATTGTTCTTCTACACCATTAGCTCTCATCGTCCGCCATTTATAATGATCACCATACAACCAAACTTCTGACAGATTTGCGAATGGCATATCTTCATAAATTGCTTGTGGATCAAGATGACAATGGTAATCGATAATAGGCATTGGCTTTGCAAACTGCTCATATAAGTTTACTGCCGTATCGTTACTTAGCAAAAACTGTTCATCCATAAATGCTCTCACTGAATAATCACCTCAGAAAATTTAGTTGTATACTATTTCATTCATATAATATCTCATCACTTAGGTTTCAGAAACATTTTAAGTGGCATAAGATTGAGATCTCGAATACCATCAACTACTAATTGGGCAATTTGCAAACCGCCTTGTTCTTGGAAATGGGTGTTGTCTTTCGTACCATTGGAGAAATTTTTCCACTCTCCAGGCTCACCCCATAGAAAAATCATTTTTGTCGCTTCTTCACCAAGCTCTTCAAACAATTGTTTGCTGCGATCAGCTAAATCAATTAATGCTACATTCTCGTCCTCTGCTAGCTTCCTCACAGCATCCAAATACGTTGTGTGCGAGTTAATGATCCCACCGTTCTTATCATAATCACGACGATGTACCGAAGTAATTAACACTGGTGTCGCCTTTTTCGAACGGGCAGCATCAATATACTTTTGCAGATGCTCGGGATAAGTTGTCTGTGGATAAGTAAATCTTTCCTCATCAGACTTCTGATCATTATGTCCAAATTGAATAAATAAGAAGTCTCCTTCTTTGATCTCATCTAGTATTCCCTCTAGTCTGCCTTCGGAAATAAAACTTTTTGAGCTGCGACCACCTATCGCATGATTTGCAATAGCAACATCATGTCTGAAATAATAATTCAGCATTTGTCCCCAACCAGAGAACGGAAAACCGTCAGCTGAAGGATCAGTAACAGTTGAATCTCCTGCCAAATATATAGTTATCTGCTGTGAAGTTGGAACCAATTCAACAGTGTTCAAGCGTGGTGCAAGTCCGCCAAAGCTAAGTTTCAACTGTCCGTTCCGTACATTGACGCCAAACTGTTCTCTAGCATATTGCCCCGCTACCGTCTCATAATTTTGCAATACGATATGCTCACCATTTGTCTTCATTGAAGCATGAGTTGGTGCATGAGCATCTCCCATCAGTAAAGTAACGATATAATTGCCATTAGGTACGTCAGCAACAAAGGTTGAATCAAAAGGAATGCAGAAATCACCAGTTAGTAGCTCATCTGTTCGTTTTTTTGCAGATATTTTATGATTCGAAGTAAATCCGAAACCTATGTTTTCATCATATAATGTAGTATTCGTAACCTTTTGATAGCCTTCGACTGTTACCGCTTCTGGACCAAAGTCAAACCGATACGACATAT
>DXHF01000142.1 GCA_019113605.1 Candidatus Paenibacillus intestinavium | reverse complement strand
GTAAAAATTGGTCGTGTTATACAGGTTCTTAGCGTCCTGGCATGCTTGATCGAGGTACGAAAACAAGCGATGACCTGGCTTAATCCATACTTGATGGGTTCTGTACATGGACTTTGAATCTGACAAAATTTCACCCCCTTCCAATTTAAAATGCGAATGTATGTTCTCTACATATTATACCTCTTAGGATATAGGAAAGGAAGAACATCTTGTGGGATTATTCAAGAAATCGCCGATTCACCTCGTCACTTATAGAAGTGGAAGTCCTCTCGGCGAAAACGGATAGATTAATTACATAATTCGATAAGCTTATTGATCGTCTTCCAATTCCGAGTTGTAATTGGCTCACCCAGCTTCTCTACTTGGGCGGAAAGCTTCGAATTTCGATTACTTTGATCAAATAGGAGAAATACATCTCTTCCTACAATTCGATATTGATCCTTACCAAGATCAAGAGACTTCAATCTTTCGATTCGCTCAATATGAGGTTCCTCCGCCAGCATTGCAACATATAGACCTTCCTTTTCCGATTTAGCAGCTGCTTCAGCTATTTGCTCCTCAGAAAAAGGGCAGCTTGCTACCATTTGCTTTAATTGTTCTGACGTTCTTATGACCGTTTTGATCGAAAGAGAAAATTCCAGCTCAATCATTCGTTCAAGTTTTTGACGTAGTGTTGGCTCATCTTCCGTAGACTCCAGCAATATATTTCCGCTTTGAATATAGGTTTGGACTTTTGCATAGCCAAGATCACTAAGAGCTACTCTTAAATCCGCCATTTTAAGCTTATTGTGCCCACCTACATTAATCCCTCGAAGTAAAACAATATATAGTGTCATTCATCCACCGCTTTCCTGCGTTTTTTTCACTGAAACCTCTAGATTGCTTCATTATAACAAAATTACATATAAACTTACTATTAGCGGTACTTCTATCCGTCTATTACAGCTGATACAATTTTCTTATTGTATACCGCTGAATCTAATACTAGTTCATAGGAGTGAAGAACCCGTGCTGAATAATCGACTTTCTATTAGTAGCTGGAGTTTGCATCGATGCTTAGGTCCATTGCGCCTAACCATTTGGAATGAAGTAACAAATAGTCAAGACACCATCGTTGAAGATCAACCCTTTGAGTTTCAATTAGTTGAATTACCCAAAATAGCTGTTGAACGAGGACTAACGGCTTTGGAAATATGCCATTTTCACTTTCCAGCTCGTCATCAAAACTATCTAACTCAATTGAAACATGCATTTGAAGAAGCTCAAATAATATTTCACACTTTACTTGTTGATTACGGTGATATTGCTTCACCTGATCCTATACGCCAATCTTCGGACATTGAATATCTAAAGGGCTGGATTGATACTGCACAAATTGTTGGAGCATCATCAGTGCGAATTGTAGCAGGCGAGCAGCCAGCTGGAGATAAGAAAGCTATAGCTCGAAGCATCGAGGCTTTGCAGCAATTAAGAGAGTATGCAGTAGGTAAAAATGTCGAAGTAGTTACAGAAAATTTTCGAGCTTTAACTTCTACAGTTAGCAGCTGGTCGAGTATCATTGCTGGTGAGCAATATTCTTTTCCAACAATCGTAGATTTCGGAAACTTTTCTAGTCTCGAGAAGAAAAATGGTATCCGTTATGGCGCTCCTTTGGCGCATTCCATTCACGCAAAACCAGAGTATACATTAGAGGGTGAGATCAATAAGGAATCCTTTTATAGTCTCCTTACTATTTTAGCAGAAATGAATTGTACCGCTCCGATCTCAATTATTTATGACCGCGAGGGCAATATGTGGGATGGTATTGAACGAATCCTTCATGTAATAAAAGATTTTGACCGTTAACTACTTACCGTATAGGAAAACAGTGCGTCATTGCGACGCACTGTCCTATTCTCGTTGCTTACAATTTATTTTGAATCATGGTCTATCGTATTGTTAGGTGCTGATGGATCTACTTGATCATGTTCAACCTCAGAATCATTGGCTGCTGTTTTACGTCTTCTTAACCAGTTCCATATTGCTACCGGAATTGCAAATAGCACAAACCAAAACTTCTTCAGTAATAATCCTGCTGTAATTAGAAGTCCTGCCTTCTTCGCAGCAACTAAACCAGCGCCGCCAAGAATTAGTCCAGTTAATCCTAGCTCAGAAATTTTGTCTGTCGAAGGATCATGATCCTCATAGAGTGAGCCTTCATTCAACGTATAATTTGGTAAAATTAATGTTTCTAGCTTATTTATATCTTGCTCTAATGTCGACTTATCTGTAATTAGTAGCACAGATACATATCCTTCTCTAGTCAAAATTCTTACGTTATAGTTAATAATTGAATTTCCGTAAAAATCTTCAGCCAGCAATGCCCATATTAGCGTATTGTCAGCATCATTATAATAAGGCTCAGTATGCCAACCTATTACATGCAAATGTTCTTCTTCAGGACGGCCTTCATTACTTTCCTCAGTACCTTGTTTGTAGCTTTTCAATAGTTTTTTTGCATCGATTTTACTTTTATCTTTGTCTGATATATATCCGACTTCTTCATATTCAAATAGTACATACCAGCTTTCCTCTTCGCTAGCAGGAAAAACACTGCCTAGTTCAGTACCATATAAGTTGTTTCCGAAATATTGTTGAAGTACTTCTGTATCCGCTTTATCAAGATATAGAAGTGACTCATCCAAATCAAGCGAAGATAGGTCTCCTACTGGGACAGTCGTTCCACCCTCAATCCACTCCAGATAAGGCTGTTCTTCCGTAGCAAATACAGGACTTGCAAACAATGTCAAACATAATAATAAGCTAAAACTAAGTTTAAAAAATTTCATAATATCCTCCTAAAATTTCTCTCTAAAATAATATCCAAAACTTGCACATACCGTTATATGTTATAGTTCCTACCATTTATTTAACAGGGCATTTGGAACTATTTTCATAATAAATTACAGTTTTGGGTAGATTAACGGATTATTTCATCTTTTCTTATTATCATTTGTATTAATATTTTTCAATTTTATAGGTTATACGAAAATAACAAATCGACCGTATCCTGTTCAATTAGAACAAGCTACGGTCGATTTCAACACTATTTAATATATCTTTAACTCGACTTCGTTTTAGCATGTTCTCCTACAGTAATAGGATAGGTTACATGCAAATTTCCCTGCTCAATTTGATCCCAAATTAAGCGATGCATACTTAAGCGACGACAGAACTTATTAGGTAACCGGTGATAGTTCATGCCTAGCTTATAGCCAATCAACTTTGCTGCTGATTCTGCGATAAGTCGCGGAATATACTGCAATTTCCTTGCATCGCGTAGACCTTTCAATTGCTCTCTAATAAGCTTAGAACCAGCTTTCGTTGTGGATGCATAGGGAAGTATCCAAGCATTACAACGCATCGATACACCGTTATCAAAGAAACGCTTCAATTGCTGTTTAACTGTATAATTATGAGTATGATATACTTGTGCATCCGCGCAATAAGCGATCTTCATACCACTTAGAACACAGCGTGCTGCCATAAACATATCTTCATTAAATATAACTGGAGATTGGAAGCCCCCCATCTGCTGAAACACATCGCGACGAATGGCTGAACATGCGTTCGAACAGAAAAACGTCTTTATTCCTTGTCGTTCAATATCATCATAGCATTGAACAGACGAGTCGACTGGGTAATTATTCCTCCTAGCGAACTGTTCTAATATATGACCATTATCCTCTGCGATCTGCCTAGCGTAGGCATATACTACCCCATCGCAGGCACTTTCACCTAGTAACGGCTGAGTAAGCTGCTCAATCATCCGACTATTTACTGGAATAACATCTTGCGTCATAAACAATAAAATATTGCCCGAAGCAGCTGCCGCAGCAATATTACGAGTACCACCATGATCAAATTCAGCACGTTGCACCGTTAACACCTTCGCTCCTGCAGCTTCAGCTAACATAGCCGTTGCATCATCAGAGCAGGAATCTATAATAATAAGCTCATAGGGTTGAACCGTTTGCTGTTTTAGCAGCTTTAACAGTATGCCGAATGAGTCACCAGCATTCAAGGTCGGAATAATAACTGATACATTTACAGATTGTCCGTTAGCATGGTGGTCCCTAGCAGCTTGTCTATCATCATTAATATGCATTGTGATTAACCTTCCCTTTGAATGCTGTCATAGCAATAATCTTCACATCAAAGAAGAACGACCAGTTCTCAATGTAGAAAATATCGTGCGTTATCCGATCCTCAATCGAAGTATCACCACGTAAGCCATTCGTTTGCGCCCAGCCTGTAATACCAGGGCGAACCTGATGCTTAATCATATATTTCGGGACATCTTCACGAAACTGATTGACGAAGTAAGGTCGTTCTGGTCGTGGACCAACAACACTCATATGTCCGAGCAGCACATTGAAAAACTGAGGTAGCTCATCAATATTCATGCGACGAAGAAAAGCACCGAATTTGGTACGACGCGGATCATTTTCAACAGTCCACTGCGTATCCGATACCTTTTCAGTAGATATGCGCATCGAGCGGAACTTATACATATGGAACGTCTTGCGATCAAGTCCCATACGCTCCTGCTTGAAAATAATTGGTCCTGGAGCAGTCAGCTTAATTCCGATGACAGCAAGTAACATAACTGGAGACGATACAATAATAGCGACAATCGAAAAGACAATATCAAATGCTCTTTTTAGCACACGATTGCTCAGCTCATCTAGTGGAACATCACGTACGTTAATTAACGGAATACCTGCAAAATTATCAAAGAAAGGACGCGCCGGAAGCAAATCAAAGTAGTCTGGAATAATAAGCGTCTTAACTCCAGCCTGCTCACATACTTCAATAACCTTTGGCAGCTTAAGATGGGCATCAAGTGGCAGAGCGATAATCACTTCATCTACTGGATGCTTCTTAAGCATTCGTTCTAAGTCATCGAGCCTACCGAGAATAGGCTTAATATTACGAGATTCACCTTCATGCTGCCTATGAAAATCATCAAGAAACCCAATAGCCTCATACCCAATCTCAGGGTACTTTTGTAGGTTTCGATAGAATCGACGTCCAACTGTACCTGCACCAAGTATAAGCACGAAGCGTTTGTTAAATCCTTTTCGGCGAAGCGAAAACAGTACCTTTTTAACGATATAACGATAAATAACCGAGCAGAGTACATTGAGACTATAGAAAATAACGATGAATTCTCGCGAAATATTTGCTTCCTTCGCAAAGTAAAGCAAACCTAGTAAGCCGAGTAAGCCAATCGTATGAATTTGTATTATTTTCAAAAGATCATAGGAATAATTTTTACGCCGCTTTGGAGAATAAAATTGTAAATAGAAGCCCGTCACAACAGCTGCAAAGGAATAGACCGTTCCCCATATCAAATAAGTAGTGAACGGCAGTACATGAGTATATTCAAATAAACCAGACTTAAACCGCAGCCAATATGCTAGTAAAAACACCACTAGTGAACATAACAAATCCGCTAAAATATATAATTGCGTAAGAAATCGTTGATTTTGTCGGAGCATAGTTACAAATCACCTTAATTCTACTATTTTCGATCTATAACTACATTCTAGCATATGTTCCGAATCAATTAATACCATATTATTGCCAACTACTGTTTTTTGCTTTAATTTTATCCGCAAGTAGTCTTCGCTTTCGCATCATAGAAGGGAATGCTTGCGAGATTAGCTTCCAGCTACTAAGCAATTCTCGCTCTCGCAATAAAATATAAAGTAGCTTGGAAAGCTCGCGCACGACAACATTCGGTATTACTTTAATCAGATGCCAGCCAGGCTGTTCATTTTTCATCATCATAAATAGCTGATTGACATAGGAATGCTGTCGCACAAATAACGAAATAGAGCGACGCCCCTCTTTCTGCCAACCACGAGCATGAACTGCTGTCGCCACTGGAACATAATAAGCGGACCAGCCAAGTAATCTAGCTCGCCATGCCACATCCACGTCTTCCTTATAAGCGAAAAACTGTTCGTCAAAAAATTCTCCGTCTAGCATGATTTCGTCAATCATGCGTCTTGAATATAGAGCAGCTGCTCCTGATACTCCGAATACTTCCCCTGGCTCAAACCACTGGGCAACAGGCTGACCTGCACCACGGTCTACTGCATGACGACTCGACCCTATATGCAGACCAGTACTGTCAACAATAGAAGGATCAGACTTGAGCATTAAGAGCCCTGTCGCGCTACCAGCATGCGGATCAACTTCTAATCTATTAACTAAGTGAACAATATAATCGGAATCTAGTACAACGTCAGGATTGAGTACGAGCACATAATCCGAATTCGTTGCAGCAATCGCTTGATTTTGTCCACCAGCGAACCCATTATTAATCTCGTTTTCATATAATACGATTGGCGTTCCTTCATTCATCCGTTGCTGAACAAGCTTTACAGAGTGATCAGAGGAAGCATTATCGACTACGATGATAGCTTCAATAGGCTGCGACTGCAGCATAACGGCATCAAGACACGAAGAAATATCTTCCGAGCTATTATAGGTGACTATGCAGACGCTGACTGTAGCCATATCGATCATCCTTTCGAGAGGTTATTCAAAAAGTGGACTTTGATAACGAAGATTATGCTAACGTAGCTTATTCGGCATCGAATATGAAGCGTACTTGGAAAGTGTGGTTCGCGTGTACCAAACACGTACACTTGCGCTTCCG
>DXHF01000141.1 GCA_019113605.1 Candidatus Paenibacillus intestinavium | reverse complement strand
TTAAAATGTTCAAATCCAACCCACTCACTACCCGAGAATCCGAAGAAGGGCTTAAAATCTTGGAAAGCTATAACTAATCCAAACATAGGAACATACTTAAAAATGACAAAAAATAAAATTCCCGGAGTGATCATAACGTACAACCATTTGTTTCGCCATAACCGTCTTTTTAGTTCACTGCTTGACCGTGTTTCTGGAACATGTGCTTTCTCTATTACTACATCCTGCATCATTCTTCTCTCCTTTCCCACATTGCATTTCGAGGGGAGGAAAAGGGCATAGCAGCTCTTTGCTAGCCCTTCCACAGCCACCTTTGTTTTATCTCTAGTTGCGTCTACGATAAACTATTGTTGGTAAGCAGCATTAAATTCATCAATCATTTGTTGACCACCACGGGCTTTCCATTCTTCAATAGCTGCATTAAATCCAGCAAGATCAATTGAACCATACATATACTTATAGGTTGCATCTGTAATCAGCTCTTGCAGCTGAGTTGCTTTTTCTGCATAAGTAGCAGAATCAAGCACTGCTGTTGGATCATGAATGGCTACTTTAGCATTTTCAATAATTAATTGCTCCGCTAAAATACGTGCTTCAAGTGTGTTTAAAGCTTCTAATCTACCACTTGTTTCTGGTTCTCCAATAACACTATCTTTGAATCCTTTCACTTCACGCTCAGTTAACTCTTTATCATCAGATGGCTTTGCTTCTCCATCTACTACTGTGTAGTGAACACCTTCAATTCCCCAGAACATTAGATTAGAAACTTCAGGTGTCATCATCGCATCAAAGAAGGCAAGTATTTTCTTAAGCTCATCTTCATTTTTGATTGCTGTTTTTGGGAATAGTACAACATTGTTATATCCAGGAATCGCCCAAGTAGACACATTACCGCCTGGTCCCTCCATTAGTGCGTGTACACTTGCATTTGCAGTAGGGACATTTTTAACTAAATCCTTATCTAAAGAATCTATATCTTGCATTGATCCGATATAAGCGCCTGCTTTACCACTTGTAAATAAAGCTACTTGATCCGTTTTACTTGTCGCAGCAAAGTCTACGTTCATTAAGCTATTGTCACGTATCTTCTTCATATAATCCATCGATGCAATATACTCTTCAGACGTGAAATCTGGTACTAGCTGCCCATCCTTTTCTCCCCAACCATTTGGTGTGGCGAACCAAGAAGCGATTGTTTTGAATGCACCGTAGACTAGATCATTACGATCTGCCAAACCAATCGTATCGTCGATACCATTATCGTCTGGGTCCCCATTCGTAAACTTGTCTAGCATTGTATACAGATCCTCGACTGTTTTCGGCGCCTCTAGTCCTAAGTTATCAGCCCAATCCTTGCGATAGATTAGACCTTGTCTTGCAAGTGGGCGACCAATATATAAGGAATACAGCTTTTCATCTACCTTTGTATTATTCAAAATTTCTGGCTTCAATTTATTCAGATTAGGGAATTCAGCTAAGTAAGGTCCAATTTCCCAAAACTGTCCATCGCGAATCGCTTCTCTCATTTGTAAAAACGTTGCTTGATTTTTCAAATAGACAACTTGTGGCAATGTGCTTGTTGCGAGTGACGTATTTAATTTTTCCTCATACGTATCTGCCGGGGAAAACTGATATGTTAGCTTCGTATTGGTTAGTTTTTCAAGTTCGATTTTAATTGTGTCTGGTGGTGTTTCCGCAACATTTAATGGTAGCATTATTGTAATTTCTGTTGGCTTAGCTGGTTCCTCTGCATCTTTGTTCTCATTTCCTTTAGCGTCTGTTGTTCCTTTGGGTGTTGCTGTTGGATCAGAGCTACCTTTGTTATTTCCTCCACATGCACTCAATACTAGAGAAAGCGCTAACAAAATACTTAATACGATAACTATTGGCTTTTTCTTCATAAACGATGACCCCCATTTTCATTATTAAAAATAGCTGAACCTGTGTCTTAAAATCATTCGTCATCTGTAAGCTTCTATACCGTAACATCTGCAGATATGGTTCAGAAATAATCATTTGTTCATGCTCATCGCTAATGATTCAATATATGAGTTAATGATTATGAAGGGAGATAGTGACACTTAAGCTTAAACTGGTGAACTATTATTTGGCTCAATGGAAAAAAGGCTGCAGTAAAGTAGTCATAACTTGCACTACCTTACTGCAGCCTATATATCCACATTCGATTAGTATATATTATTGATTCAGAATCTAATTAAAATAATCCGCTGTATACTCAGCAATAATTCGATCCCCGCCATTTTTCCGCCATAGCTTTATCTTCTGTTCATATTCATTATTATCAATCGCACCTAGTATATAATTGTATGTTGCATCTGAAATGATTCTGTATAACTCACTCCCGTGCTCATCATAAGTTAAAGATTCCAGTCCTACCGTCGGATCAAGGACAAGAAATTTATTATTATCCTCTACCAATTGTGCAGCATAGCTCCATAAATGATGCTGCTCGACTACCTCCATAACATTGGAATTACTTAGATCAGCAATCATCAACGAATATAGTGCATTTACTTCCTGTGAACGGAGTGCCGTTAATTCCTCTGATAATATAACTTTATTATCCTCGACTGTATGATGCTTATCTTTAATTCCATAGTGTAGTAAGTTTGCTACATCTGCATCCATCGTACGATCAAAGAATGCTAGTACCTTTAGTAGCTCATCCTCTGTAGGAATTGCTTTTTTGGAAAATAAATATAAACCATTAAAGTTTGGAATTGACCAAATTCGGTTGCCTGCTGGCCCTTCTATCCGATTGATAACAGTAAATTCAACCGCATCATTAAATTGCTTTGCTTCCTCATATAAGCGCTGCACATCCGTCATAGTGCCAATATATACACCCGCTGTTCCACGAATTAATAGCTCACGCTGTTTCTCCTTACTAGTAACCGGGAAATCAGCATTGATAAGCTTTTCCTCATATAATTTTTTTATGAAATTCATTGTATTCATATATGGTTCCGTTTCAAACTCTGGAATAAAGGTTTGATCCATTAGTTCCCAGTTGTTCGGAGTACCAAAATACGAACCTAGTGTTTTAAAAGCACCGTAAATTAAATCATTTCGATCGGTTAAACCAATCGTATCGTCCTTGCCATTATAATCTGGATCCTGATAAGTAAATGCATACAATATTTCGTACAATTCATCAATAGTTGTTGGCTCTTTCATACCTAAGCTATCTAACCAATCTTTTCGTATTATAATACCTTGCCGCGAGGATTGGCGTTCCGTATATAAACCGTATATTTTCCCATCAACCGCTGTTTGTAATAATATATCTCCATTCAATTGCTTCAAGTTAGGAAACTGTTCAAGATAAGGACCAATCTCCCAAAATGCACCTGTTCTAATCGAACTCTTTATAGAAACATAATCTGTATACTTCTCGAACATTACTTTTTTATAGGAGTTTGTCGTTAATGCTGTATTCATTTTGTCAGAATAAATTCCATCTGGCACCCAGCTTAACTCAAGTTTAGTATTTGTTAATTGTTCAAGTAATGCTATGCTTTCTTCACTTGGAGAATGCGGAAAATGTAGCGGCACCATAATCGAAATCTCAGTAATCTTTGTATCCTCCGTCTTTGGCGTTACAGCAGATGCGCTACAGCCAAATAAAAGAGTGACGATTAATACCAACATACCAAGCCTATATACGATCAAGATGAAGTTCAATTGCTTATGTTGTTCCATTGTAACTCCCCTTATACTGTTGGATTTGACGATAATATGAGATGTTGATTATTGCTATGCTAGATGATTATTGTATAATATGTATGCGTTTACTAAAATAAAGATAATCATATTGTTCAAATTAATAGTAAGGTGTTGAGATCATATGCGTTCACTTAATTATTTAACTAAAATGATGATTTTCGGATGTTTACTCAGCACAATTCCCGTTATTTTCATTGGAATTTTCGCCTATATTACGGCGTCTAACGAAATCCAAAAAAATGTTAACGAAGGAAAAAGACAACTTATTATGCAGATTAATTCAAATGTAGAGCAGAAATTGACAACTGTCAACCATACTATGAATCAAATGCTTGCCTCTACCGTTCTGAAACAAGCAATGTCTCAAAATTTAACGGCTGCTGACTTTATGCTTTATGATGATCTTCGCAACGAAATACGGCATATGCAATCATTTGATATAAAGCTTGAGGATGTTATTTTGCTCAATGAACGGCATAATTGGCTTATCAAAAATTCGGGTTTATATGAACTGGATCAATATGAATACGATGATCAGCTAGTAGAACTAATGAATCTGCCTGAATATACACCATGGGTGCTCACTCCATCTTATCTGTTCTATAGTGAAGAAGTCGCTAGAAATACTGCAGTATGTCCTTATAACATCACGCTCGTCAAGCAGCTTCCAGCCAATAGTGTAGATATGTATGGTCTAGCCCTAGCAACGATCCCAACCTGCGACCTACAAGGAATGGTCGTACAAAATATCGATTCGAGCTCTAATGTTATCGTATTTGATGAACAGTCCAACATTGTCATACATACGGACCAATCACT
>DXHF01000140.1 GCA_019113605.1 Candidatus Paenibacillus intestinavium | reverse complement strand
ATTTTATCAAGACCTTCTTCTTCTGCTTGAATCTTAACGCGACCTGAACCTGGAACAACGATAGCTGTAACTCTTTCAGATACTTTATAACCGCGAGCGATTTCAGCAGCAGCACGCAAGTCTTCGATACGACCATTTGTACAAGAACCGATAAATACATAATCGATTTCGATCTCAGTCATTGGCGTACCTGGTTTCAAATCCATATATTCAAGAGCTGCTTCAGCAGCTTTACGTTCGTTTTCTGTTGCCATTTCAGCAGGGTTAGGAACCGATGCTTCAATGTTTGTACCCATACCTGGGCTAGTTCCCCAAGTTACTTGCGGAATTAGAGAATCTACATCGAAATCAACCGTTGTATCAAACTCAGCGCCTTCATCAGTTACAAGACCTTTCCAGATTTCTACCGCTGCATCATAATCAGCAGGAACATGCTGACGACCACGTAAATAATTGAAAGTTGTTTCATCTGGAGCGATCATGCCTGCACGAGCACCAGCTTCGATTGACATATTACAAACAGTCATACGCTCTTCCATAGATAAGCTACGGATTGCTTCACCAGTATATTCAACAACATAACCAGTTGCAAAGTCAGTACCGTATTGAGCGATAACGCCTAGAATTAAATCTTTAGCAGTTACGCCTGGTTTACGTTTACCATTGAAACGAATTTCCATTGTTTTTGCTTTAGACTGTTGCAAACATTGAGTTGCCATAACATGTTCTACTTCAGAAGTACCGATACCGAATGCAAGCGCACCGAATGCACCATGTGTAGAAGTATGAGAGTCACCACAAACAATTGTTTTACCTGGAGCTGTAAGTCCCAATTCAGGACCCATTACGTGAACGACACCTTGATCAATAGTATCAAGGTCATACAATGTAACTCCGAAATCTTTACAGTTTTGCGTAAGTGTATCAATTTGTTGCTTAGAAATTGGATCTTTAATGTTGAATCGATCTTGTGTTGGAACGTTATGGTCCATTGTAGCAAACGTACGTTCAGGACGACGAACTTTACGACCAGACAAACGTAGTCCTTCAAATGCTTGTGGAGAAGTTACTTCATGAACAAGATGAAGGTCGATATAAATTACACTTGGTTTACCTTCTTCTTGATGAATGACGTGATTTTCCCAAATTTTCTCGAACATTGTTTTTTTCGCCATTATAATCACCTCTATCGATTGTATAGCATTGCCGTGCAACGCATTTTTTTATTAATGTAATCATAACATGTCTTTTTTCATTATTCTAAGATATAATATCTATAACCTTTATAGGATTAACCTATAGAAGTAGTATCTCTTATTGATTTTGATAATCCTTCTCAGTTAGCGGCCTCTCCAAGAACTCATTGCTGTTCCAATCGGAGACCGCTTTGAGAGCTGATGGCAATGGCGCGATCGCGGACCGTTCCGTAACTAATTGCTATAGCATGGTAGAAAAGATACATAGCAATGTTACTTTGTAACTTGATTCACTGGGAGTACCAGTCCATTCCCTTCATAGACAGTATTTTTACGGTCTATGAGGGGTTTTCAGGAGCTTTTAGCTTCATAGATAGTATTTTTACGGTCCATAAGGTGTTTCTGGAGAATTTTTGCTCCATAGACAGTATTTTTACGGTCTATGACGGGTTTCTGGATAATTTTTGCTCCATAGACAGTAATTTTACGGTCCACGAGGTGTTTTCAGGAGCTTTTTGCTCCATAGACAGTATTTTTACGGTCTATGAAGGGTTTCTGGGGGCTTTTTGCTCCATAGACAGTATTTTTACCGTCTATGTTGGGGTAAGCTACTTTTTTGCATCGTAGTTATGAGTAGCGTTAATGAATCATTATTATATAGAAGGTAGGTAGAATTATGGAATTAAGACAATTAAGCTATGTTATACAAATTGCCAAGGATAAAAACTTCTCACGGGCTGCGGAGAAACTTCACATTGCTCAACCTTCACTGAGTCAGCAATTATCAAAGTTGGAGCAGGAATTGAATGTGATGTTGTTTCGCAGAACGACTAATTCTGTAGAACCGACCGAGGCTGGGCAAGTGTTCGTCGAAAAAGCACAGCATATTCTCGATGCGGTCGAGCAGCTCCGTCAAGAAATGGATGATATGGCTCAAATGCGTAAAGGTAAACTTGTCGTTGGTACTTTGCCAATTACAGGAGCTCATATCCTGCCGCTTGTACTCCCTAGGTTTGGAGCACAATATCCGCAAATCGAAGTTGTACTAGTAGAGGAAACAACAGCAAAGCTAGAGCAATTAACAGCTAGTGGTGGGACAGATCTAAGCCTACTAAGCTTACCGCTAATTGACGCAACCCTTTCGTGCGAGCCTTATATGGAAGAAGAAATCTGCGTCGCAGTACCGAAGAACCATCGATTAGCAGGTTGCACAGACCCTATTGATATTATTGAATTGAAAGATGAACCATTTATTGCATTGAAGCGTGGTCAAGGCTTCCGTCAAATCACATTAGAACTGTGTGAAGCAGTTGGATTTACCCCGCGAATTGTATTTGAAAGTACAAATATCGACACCGTACAATCGCTTGTTGCTGGTGAGATGGGCATTGCTTTTGTTCCGAATATGTTAACTCGTAATTCAATGTCTGAGTACACCCCGATCTATCTTAAACTAAAATCTCATCCAACAAGAACACTTGTTATTGCGAGTCGTAAAGGAAGATATTTATCGAAGGCAGCTCAAGCGTTTATCGATACATTGAAAGAAACGATTAATGAGCATTAAGAGAGCGATCTTAGTGAAACAAATTATCGCGAGTTAACGTCTACAACTTTATGTATCAGTTAATTTTTATTTAATATTTTTGTCAAAGAGGTCGATAATGAAAGCTAAAAAAATCATCCTATTCTAGTTGTTTTTTTTGCAATACCTTCCTTAGTTATGGAAAATTTCAAAATCAATTTTTGGTTACGGTCTATTGTTTTTCTAGCACTTGGAGTTTTATGTGCGATGCTAGAAACCATACTAAGTAGATATAGTTATGTTTACGTAATTGTAGCCATTATCTTTTTATTAATTGACTCTACATCCATTAA
>DXHF01000139.1 GCA_019113605.1 Candidatus Paenibacillus intestinavium | reverse complement strand
ATTATGAAAAAAGTAATGGGCTTCCGTGTTACAGAAGAGCAAGAGATTGTTGGTCTTGATTTATCTGAACATGGTGCATATGGATATCCTGAGCAATTAACTAAAACTGAAAAAGCATAATACAATATAGGATAACTATGATTGGATAAGGAGTCGATAATGTTGGAGCCTGCTAAATTGGCTAAGCTGAAAGAAGAAATTTCAAGTGCGAAAAATATAACCCAGCTACGCGGCTTGAGAGATCGATTTCAACAATCAACACGGCATATTGAACAAACGAATGGGGAATATGACATTGAACGCTGGATTGCTCAAATCAATGATGTACATGATGCTTTGATTAGAAAAACAGTCGCATTAGCGGAATTAACAATGGTAGGAGAGGGCTTAGGGCCCCCTCCTACCTCATATTCATATGTACTACTCGGTAGTGGCGGTAGAAGTGAGCAAACATTAGCGAGTGATCAAGATAGTGCCCTTATTTATGAGGATACGTTGGATAGTGAGGAAGTGAAGGAATATTATATCAATTTCGCACATCGAGTAGTAGATATGCTGAAACAATTAGGCTATCCACCATGTGATGGGAAAGTGCAAAGTAATGAGTTGATGTGGTGTCAATCTGTACTGGAATGGAAAAGTAAACTAGAAAATTGGTTTACCGCTGCTACCTGGGAAGCGATTCGCTATTTACTCATATTTGCCGATGGGAGATCTATTGCCGGTAACGATTTACTTTTTAATACTATTCGTGACTATTACCGATTAGGTCTAGTTCGCCATGCTACTATAATGGAACGAATGATTGAAAATACAGTTCAGCATCGAATGTTAGTAGGGATATTTGGTCAATTGATTACAGATCGCTATGGTGCTCATGTCGGCAGTATTGACATCAAGTATGGCGCCTATTTACCTATTGTCAATTCCATTCGTTGGTTAGCGCTGCGTAACGATATTTCCAGTACATCTACGCTAAATCGAATGGAGCATTTGGTTATCAAAGAAGTTATCTCGGTACATGAATATGATCAATATAGAGCGGCTTTTCTACAGATGCAAAGCTTACGATTGAGAGCAGGGCATCGTTCGGAGGCAGGATATTATGAAGGCAATAGCAAGCTCAATCCAAAGAGGTTAGATCCAGATGAAATTCGCGATCTTAAGAAAAACTTGAAAATCGGTAAAGACATTCAAAAATATGTGTCAAGGGGATTGGGTCGGATAAAGTAGGACGGTGTAAACGATGAAAGAGCCCAATAGCGTTGGCAGAATGTGGAGTCTGTATCGAACTGGCGGCTTTACGCCAGCTATCGCTTCCATGTTTGGAGCTCAAAATGCCCAGCATATGGCGCAAATTCGAAATATGAATCGCGAACAACGCGGTATCTCGGCACATGAAACGCCATTAGAAAGCTTAGAAATTGTTGTGTTTGATTTGGAAACAACGGGATTCAGTCCAACTAACGGAGACGAAATTATTTCATTCGGTGCAGTTAGTGTTCGTGGTGGTGTAGTTATGGAAGAAGAAAGCTTCTATTCATTAGTTAATCCGCAACGTTCCATTCCTCCTGCCATTACGCTATTAACAGGTATTAGCAATGAAATGGCACAAGCTGCTCCCGAACTGATTCAAGTATTAAGTGATTTCATGTCCTATATTGGGAAAAGAATACTTGTTGCGCATGCATCAGGGCATGATAAGCAATTTTTGAATCAAGCATTATGGCGAACTTCTAAAACGAACTTGAAGCATAGAGTCATTGATACGATAATGCTAGCAAAATGGCTTGAGCCTGGGCTTGACCAATATGATCTCGATACATTATTACTTCGCAATGATATTCCGATCGCCAATCGCCATCACGCTTTAGCAGATTCCATTATGACAGGAAAGCTGTGGAATAAATATGTAGAAAAAATAGTTCTTAAAAAAAACATTGTGACACTAGGCGACATGTACGCGTATTTAAGTCAATATTAATGGATAGTCCTTCATTCCGGCGGTCGGCAGATGCTGATATAAGCGCAAATGGGGGCTATTTTTTTGTTTATAACTAACGATACATAATAAATGTCCACTTTGGTCATCGAAACCTAATAGATCGGAGGAAGAAGGAATGGCCTCTTCAGTCGGATGGGTGTGCAAATATCCGATTAATTGCAACTCGGCACGCTGAAGCTCATATAACGTATTAATCCAAGCTTGAGGCTGAAATGAAAAGTAGTGTAATGGGTTAGGATGATCGTTAATGATCGGTACGAATGTATCGATATGAATGCCATTACTGCTAGCTAAAATGCCACATGCTTCATACGGGAGCTGAGCAAGACCATAACTAATGATTTGCTTATAGCATGTTGAAGTCATTGTAAGATGCTGCAATATATTCACCTCCAGTTTTTTTATTGAACATTAGTATAACGATCACTTGCCCTGTTAACAATAGAGTTATGTTCATCATTCTGCTATATCGTTGTCTTGTTGCTGGCTACAACTCATGTTAGGCTAAGGATAGAGTACTGTTTAGAGGAAAGGGACGACATGAAAAGAATATATTCCATTATTGTTATAGCGTTGTTGCTTGCAAGTTTGGGGATTTATAATTACATAGATGGACGCCAGTCGGAAGCGATGATCTCTAATGGCGGCGTATCTCTACAGGAATTCAAGCCAAAAGCAGGACAATTATCACCGTCTCAACAACTGCCTGATCTGAATGATCAAGTCATTAATTTTGGCTCTGCGCAACCGAAGCTGCAATTAATTAATTTTTGGGCATCGTGGTGTGGTCCTTGTGAGCTTGAAGCACCAGATTTACAAAAAATTCATGAGAAGTATAGTGATTCTCTTGTTCTATATGGTGTAAATGCTACTCATAATGATCGTGAGCGTCAAGCGAGACAATTCGTAGAGGATTATAAGTTTACATTTGATATTTTATTTGATCGCGAAGGTGATATAACAAATTTATATAAAGTAGGTACATTTCCGACAAGCTTCTTAATTGACCAGGACGGCGTTATTCGTGAACGTATTAACGGAGTCATTACGCTAACAGAATGGGAAAGAATTATTGAGCAATATATGTAATCTAAAGGGTTGTCTCATTGTCATTTACAAATGATATCTGAGACAACTCTTTTTTTATGGATGAAACAAAGGGTGACATTTATAGACGATGATGAATAGGCTAATGCATAATTGCGTAATAAGAAGGTGGATATTATGGGAACTAAGATTGGCCAGCCCATGATTAAGATCCGAAGTGAACACGATATTGTCATTATACTGGTTCTATTTTTTTCAGCTTTATTTGTTTTATCAGCAGTTTATTTCACGGTTCCAATTATTGATGAATTGAAATTAGCTTGGAATATTAATAATGTTGAAGCGGCATGGAGTAGTTCTGTATTTTCTATTTGTTTTGCTGTAGGTTGTCTTATATACGGACCAATCTCTAACTACTTCGGTCGTAAGCGAGTTATTGTTATCGGTTTAATTTCATTGTCAATTGTTACGATATATTGCTATTTTGTGAAAGAGTACGGGGAGTTTCTATTATTACGTGCATTACAAGGTGCTGCAGCGGCAAGTTTTTCTCCAGTGGCACTTACTTATATTGCTGAACGGTTTACATTACCGAAGCGAGTACTCGTCGTTGGGTACATTAGTATGGGATTTCTACTTGGTGGAATTATAGGGCAACTCATAGCTAATTATTTTGCGGCTTATCATTACTGGAAACAACTATATAGTTGGATGGGGATCATATATGGCTTGCTAGCAATAATTGTTTTCATATGGTTACCGAACATCGATCGCAGATCGAAAGATAAAATGAGGATTCGTCATTTTAAAATTAATCAGTTAGTGAAGCGAGCAACACTGGACAATACTCTAGATCGTATTGTTATTGCCCTAGAAGTCTTTCGGAATAAAAGGTTGTTATTGGTATACGTAATTACGTTTACGGTCTTATTTGGCTTTGTAGGCTGTTATACGATCTTCGCAAATATGTGGCAATATCAATTATCAAGTACTCAATTACTGTGGTTTCGTGCGTATGGTGCAATTGGTATGTTAATTTGTCCATTTGTACGATTTATCCCATTGTCACTTGTAATGATGTTGCGACTTGCTTTATCTCTAGCTATACTAGCTCTTCTGCTATTGACTTTTGAACTACAATTGAGTATCTATATATTGATTAGTATCGTCTTTACCTTCTCTATTGCATGTATTGTTCCGATTGTCATTTCTTTAGTTGGAATTTATGGACAGTTACATCGTGGATTATCGACATCGATATATACATTTATTTTATTTCTTGGAGCAGCACTGGCACCAATTGTTGCAACTAATGTCGTCAATAGTTCTTATCGAGAGTTTTCGTTTATATTGTTTGCTCTATCCTATGGGATAAGTCTAATTTGTGCGATGCATTTGCCAAGGTTGAGCTATAAGTAGATGGATTAGTGGAAGTCAAACCATAAAAAAGCTTGAATCTCTTTGATGAGATTCAAGCTTTTTATGTTATAGATTTGCAAGTCCTGCATGCTCTAACGTAGCATTCGGCAGTGAATTGATGTGAGCTTTTTCCAAACTAATAAGTGCGTAGTGGAAGCTATCTACGATCGCAGCCCAGCTAGCATCAATTACATTGCCGGATAAACCAACGGTATTCCAACTATTCAACTTGCCTGTAGATTCAATTAATACACGAACTTTAGCTGCCGTTGCATCTTTCTCATCAATAACACGAACTTTATAATCAGTCAGATGGACATGCTCAATATCAGGATAATGCTGTACAAGCGCTTTACGAAGCGCAGTATCAAGTGCGTTTACAGGTCCATTACCTTCGGCAACGGTATAGATCTGTTTACCATCAACAGTAATTTTCACAATCGCTTCAGAAATTATAACATCGTTTTTATTTTCAGTATGGATTTTGAAAGAATCTACTTGGAAGGCAGGCTCCCAATCACCGAACGCTTTGCGAAGTAACAATTCAAGCGAAGCATCAGCAGCTTCAAATTGATAACCTTCATGCTCTAGTTCTTTAATATGATCCATAATTTCTTTTGTTTTTTCATTATTAGCATTAATATTAAGTCCAAGCGCTGATGCTTTAGCAATGATATTACTTTGACCAGCAAGCTCAGAGACGAGTACACGTTGCTTATTGCCTACTAATTCAGGCTGAATATGCTCGTAAGTTTTTGAATCCTTCATAATAGCAGATACATGAATACCGCCTTTATGAGCGAACGCAGCATTGCCGACGTAAGCTTGACCGACAGGCATATGAACGTTGGCAATTTCACTAATATAACGAGCGGTATTCGTTAACGTACTTATTTTATTGTCAGGCAGACAATCATAGTTCATTTTCAACTGTAAATTAGGAATAATAGAGCATAGATTTGCATTACCACAACGCTCACCGTAGCCATTGATTGTACCTTGAACTTGAGTAGCGCCAGCACCAACTGCAGCAAGTGTATTTGCAACAGCTAGCTCACAATCATTATGAGTGTGAATACCAATCGGCACATTAAGCTCGGTTTTCACACGGGCAACAATCTCAGCAATTTCATTCGGAAGAGTTCCACCATTCGTATCACAAAGCACTAGCCAATCAGCACCGCCTGCTTGCGCGCTTTTCAATGCTGCAATTGCATACTCAGGATTGTTTTTGTAGCCATCAAAGAAATGCTCTGCGTCGTACATCGCTTCCATACTATGACGTTTCAGAAATGCGAATGAATCTTGGATCATCGCTAAGTTTTCTTCAAGCGTTGTTTGCAGGGCAATATGTACATGGAAATCCCATGCTTTACCGACTAGTGTTGCTGCAGGAACGCCGGACTCAATAATTCTGAGTAAACTCGCATCGTGTTCGGCAATACTATTTTTACGACGAGTACTTCCAAAAGCAGTCAGCTTGGCATTCAATTTCAACGATTTTACACGTTGGAAAAATTCAATGTCTTTTCCATTGCTGCCTGGATTTCCGCCTTCAATATAGTTAACTCCCAAAGAGTCGAGCTTTTGAGCGATTTTAAGTTTATCATCTGCGGACAGGCTAATACCTTCACCTTGAGTACCGTCGCGCAGCGTCGTATCGAAAATAAATATTTTAGATGACATAATTAAGATTGACGCCTCCTTAAATGACAAGCAATATAAACTATATTTAAGTATTATAGCACTTTCTCGACTTGTAGAGGTAGTTCAAAAAGCAGACTTTAATAACGAATTGATTTTTTATCTATATTGACGCCGTTGAAATGGTTGTCTATGCTAATTCTATAATGATTGGTTTGCATACTTGTTACAATGATGGCGGTGAAATTAATGGAGCATGTTAATGAATATTACCCAGCAAATGGGAGAGTGATTTTGCATTTAGATATGAATGCCTTCTATTGCTCCGTACATGAAGCGGAGGAACCGGAAATCTATGCAGGGAAAGCAACGGCAGTGGCTGGAAGTGTAGAGAAGAGGACAGGTATTATTGTTACCTGCTCCTATGCTGCTAGAAAACTCGGCATTCGTACAGGGATGAATGTACGAGAAGCGCTACGCATTAACGCAAACCTTATTCTAATTAGCCCGGACTTTGATTTGTACCGTCGTTATTCGAAGGGATTTATGTCGATTGCAAACCAATATACACCGCTTATTGAACAAGTTTCCATTGATGAATGTTATCTCGATATTACTGGTTCGAAGTTATTTGGTACGCCACTTCATATTGCGCAAATGATCCAGGAGCGAATTAAACAAGAATGGAATCTTCCTTGTTCGATAGGTATTGCCCCTAATAAATTATTAGCAAAGATGGCCTCTGATATGAAGAAGCCGAACGGGATTACGGTGTTACGTCGAAGAGATGTACCACAAATATTATGGGAAAAGCCCTGTGTTGAGCTATTCGGAATTGGTCAAAAAACTGCGGATAAGCTAAAAAAACTACATATTCATACGATCGGTGAGCTTGCCCAAACGGAGGAGTCTTTACTACTTAAGTCTTTTGGTGTGATGGGTGCATGGATGAAGGATGCTGCTAACGGCATCGATCACAATGAAGTGAAGGCAGAGCGGGAACTTAATAAGTCGATCGGACACACGACAACATTACCAGCAGATTTGACGAATAGCGAAGATATTAATCGCGTATTACTTAACTTATCAGATCAGACATCAAGAAGGTTACGTCATCAAGGACTTGTAGCTGGAACGGTACAAATAACGATTCGCAAGCCAGACATGGCAACGATTACTCGCTCTTATACAATGGCTACTCCAACACATAATATGGAGGAGATTCATAAGCAAGCTTTGCGATTGTTCGCGGAGCATTGGAGATATGGTGATCCTGTGCGCTTATTAGGTGTGACGTTGCAAAATTTACAGCCTTTACAATCATCTGCTCTCCAACTGGATCTGTTCAGTTATGATGAAGAACCGAAGAAGGAAGCACTTACGAAAGTGATGGACAAATTACGCGATAAATTCGGTGAAAGTGCTATACTGACGGCAGGGATGTTAAGTGATGATCCTTCCAGCCTTATTCGTGACAAAAAAAATCGTGGTACATCTCTTCAAAAACTTGAAAAAAATTATGATAATTACGATAAAAGTTAATAAGCATATTAAATAATTTTGTGTTATAATGTTTTTTGATATATATACAGTTTTATTTTGCTTTCTGTGATTGAACTAGGAGGGAATGGCATTGGCTAAGTTTACTTGGGTTGATAAAGACACTTGTATCGCATGTGGTGCTTGTGGTGCGACTGCTCCCGACATCTATGATTACGATGACGAGGGTTTAGCAGAAGTGATTTTTGAAGGTGACGCTAACAGAGGGATTACTGAAATCCCTGAAGATATGTTTGAAGATATGCAGGATGCTTGTGATGGTTGTCCAACAGATTCTATTCGCATTGCTGACGAGCCCTTCAACGCTTAATAATATAGCGTAAAGTAACAGCCCTACTTCGCTTGCGAGGTAGGGCTGTTCGTATGTATACATATTATTAATTATGAGAACACAATTAGCAGTACAGAAATAATGATTACGACAACAACTGCAACGCCAACGGTCCAATATAGAGCCTTTTTGTTAACCTCTTCTTTTGGTTTTACTTTCATTGTTGCTGGTTTGCGTTTAGGTGCGCTCATATTCATTCAACCCTTCTATATCTTTATTGGAATACATGTGTGTCTATTGTAATGCTTTTAAGTTCGACTGGCAATATGATAGCGCCGTCATTGTGTCAATCCAGTGTAGAATACTTTCTTTTTTGTGTTAAAAAGGATACAATTATTGTTATAGCGGTGATACTGAAACGGAGTGGACTAAGATGTTATATAGTAAAGTACTAAAACCTTTTTTCTTTAAGATGGATCCTGAAAGGGCACATCATCTTGTAATAGATGGACTTGCAATGGGAAGTAAAGTGCCTGGTGCGCTGGCAATTATGCATGGAATGTACGGTGTGAAGCCTTCACCTCAATTGAAATCGAATGTATTGGGCTTAACTTTTGAACATCCTGTAGGGCTAGCTGCCGGTTTAGATAAAAATGGTGTATCAACAGATGGTTTTTCTAATATTGGATTTTCATTTGCTGAAGTAGGGACGGTTACTCCGAAGGCTCAAACTGGCAATGAACAACCGCGTTTGTTCCGTTTGCCACCAGATGAAGCGCTTATTAATCGTATGGGCTTCAACAATGAAGGTGCCGAGGCAATGTCCAAATCACTGCAGCATCGTAAACAACATAAAATGCCGATTGCTGTAAATATCGGAAAAAATAAAGTTACTGCTAATGAATTAGCGTACGAGGATTATTGTTCTTGTATTCGAACATTATATGATGATGGGGACTTCTTTGTTGTTAATATTAGTTCACCTAATACGCAAGGACTAAGGGACTTGCAGCATGGTAATGAATTACATAACTTGCTAGTTCATGTTTGTGAAGAGATGGATATTCAAGCACGTAAGCGTAAAGCACCTGTCAAGCCGATATTTGTGAAGATCGCTCCAGATATGACCGATGAACAGCTAGAGCATACGGTTGCAACGATCCAGAATAGTCAAATATCTGGTATTATAGCTACGAATACAACATTATCGCGCGATGGACTTTCGCATCAGAATCAAGGGGAAACTGGTGGATTAAGTGGAATACCGTTACGTGATCGTTCCACTGAAGTGATTCGCAAAGTGTATCAATTAACGAACGGAAATCTTCCAATTATCGGTTCAGGTGGAATCTTTACTGCTCAAGATGCATACGATAAGATTCGAGCTGGTGCTTCATTGGTAGAAATATATACTGCATTAATTTATAAAGGACCTGAAGTGTTGCGCGAGCTGACAGATGGATTGAAAGAATGTCTACGTAGAGACGGCTTTAGTAATATTGCCGAAGCAATTGGTGCAGAACATCGATAAAACAGGAGGCGGCCAAATGGATGGCAGAGATTGGAGCCTATTTTTGCAGCCGTATGAGCAAGCGGTTGAAGAGTTGAAGGTAAAACTGAAAACGATGAGAACAGAATTAAAGGCTAGAGAGGATTACACGCCAATTGAATTCGTTACGGGACGTGTGAAAAGAATTTCTAGCATTCTCGATAAAGCAAAGCTATTAAATGTTAGTGAAGATCGACTGCACCTTGGAATAGAGGATATAGCAGGAATTCGTATTATGTGTCAGTTCGTAGATGACATTTATCGAGTAGCATCACTTATTCGTACACGTAAAGATTTAAAATTAGTATATGAAAAAGATTATATTACTAATTATAAGGAAAGCGGTTATCGTAGCTACCACATGATTATAGAATATCCAGTGCAAACTGCGCTCGGACATACACTTATATTAGCAGAAATTCAAATACGTACATTAGCGATGAATTTTTGGGCGACAATTGAGCATTCCTTGAATTATAAATATAAAAAGGCATTGCCTGAAGAAGTTCAACAACGTCTGCAAAAAGCAGCAGAAGCCGCATCTCAGCTAGATAATGAGATGACTAGTATTCGTAAGGAAATTTTGGATGCCCAGACGACTTTTGAAGATAACTCGAATGTCGTATCGTCCATACTTTGGGGCATTCAAAAATTATATACATTCCACGAGGTACGCTTAGCAGCGCAATATCAGCATAAGTTCAATGAATACTATGATATCGAAGATTATTGGGCATTAGAACAGCTATCGTTAGATCTTGCAGCAGAAATAGCGAAGGCCAAAAAGAATCATAATCCATAATCTTTCCTGTTCGCTCAGTATGCGAACAGAATTTGCTATGTTATATAAGAAAAAGCACCGCTTTGGCCGATATGGCTGAGGCGGTGCTTTCTTTTCGTTATGGTTGTTTATATTTTGCATTAATTGCTTGTTTAATTTCGTCTAATGAACTACCGCTATCCGACATTTCTATGACCATTTCCATCTCATGCTTACATACTCCACATGTTGTACTATGATCAGTCCATGTCACCGATCCGTCATCGGCAGGATGCTCCGCCCAATAACACCTTAGAAGTGAATCATGTGCTTCATCTGTCTCAGTACCGTCCATACAGCCACAATAGCAAGGAAGATCACCCATCATATGCGCATGTTTTCCAACGTGACTATACAAATCCGAAGTAAGTTCCGTATGATCACTTAAAAACGTAGGGAGCTCATCAGATGAAGCGGTTGTTTCCCATGTTTCTGATCCAACCGTATGAATATGTTCATTCTTGTCCATACCGCACGCCGCTAATAATGTAATTAGTGCAAAAGCTACTAGAAATAGATACATGAGTGAAGACGAATTACTTTGTTGCGATGATGATTGATTT
>DXHF01000138.1 GCA_019113605.1 Candidatus Paenibacillus intestinavium | reverse complement strand
TCCACAAATTGCATTAGTGCATTCCGTACATAATGATTGAACCGTTCCAATATATCGCTCTGCAATTGCAATGAAAGAAGTAATTCGTCAACTTTACTATTAAGCCAAGTTACTAGCGAACCTTCTGCCTGCCCATGTTCTGAACGATCAAGCTGCTCGTGTAACTGCGTTAGAAAATTGGAAATGTCTTCCTTAGTTAACAGTGATGATATTAACTTTTCAAATACCCCTTCAATTTTTCGCGATATGTCTACAGCATAAGCTGAATCTGCTTGTAATCTATCGCTAAATTGTATGATGTATGATTGAAGCTTTATTTGCAGTGGATGATCATCATCTTGAATAGCAAGGAGTAGCTCATCAGCTATTTTCAGCAACTTTTCAGTTAGCTCATCCGCATTCAATCCCGCTATTCCATTTACAAATTGTCTGCCCTTCTTATTCTGTTCGTAGGAACGCAATGCGGTAGCAATAAACTCCTGTAAAAACTGCTTAACACCGGGCTTTTCAAGCAATTTTCGCAGTTGTTTGGAAACGGCAGCAATCAATAGATGATCGTACTTCTCTTTCATACTCCAACTTATAAATTGCTGTAGAATCGGAGTTAATTGACTATGTTGCAGCCCTTGATTAATAAGTCGCTTTAAGGATAAACTTAATACCGCAGCATTGCTTACTTTCAACAAATCAGCTAGTAATTGACGAGACAAATCTTTGATCGCTTGTTTTCCTTCAACGCTTTCAACATAATGGACGATAACTGTTGCCGCATCATAATGTTTAAGCTGCTTTACAATCATTTCTGTTGATAATAGCTCATCCTCTACCATATCAACGAGTTCATCTATTAACCGATCTCGATTTCGAGCTATAATATTAGTACCTAACCAGTTTGGCCACCGTATTTTCAAAGGTTGACCGAATATTGCACTAACCGCAAAAGAATCAGCTAGCCCACCAATCGTTGCAGCACAAAAAGCTGCAAAAAGAAGTCCTCCGAAAAAATTTTGTTGAAATGGAAACACTACCAACAATCCAATAAATGATAAACCAATGGATAAATTAACACTTTGACGTAAACCCCATGTTCTCATAGCAGGACTCCTTAAAGTTTTCGATCATCGTAACGTCTAGTTGTACTTTCTCAGATCAAAAGTACTTTTGAAGCATATGCAAACGATCATTGATCTTATTATTTTATCCTTTTTTCGACAAATCAGCCACTCTATCTTAATAAACATACTGCAGCAGTCTAGAAAGGAAGTTATTTATGAGCAATTTGAATGGAATTAGAATATTATTAGTTGATGACGAGGTAAGTATTGTCCAGTTTTTGGAAATGGGTTTAATGAATGAAGGCGCAACGATTGAAACAGCGATCAACGGTATGCTCGCAATTGAAAAAGCTGAACAATTTAAACCTCATGTCGTTATCCTTGATGTAATGATGCCGGTTATGAATGGGTTTGATGTGTGTAAATCTTTGAAAGAAAAGGGAAATGAAATTGCAATTATTATGCTGACTGCCAAAGATGATATTGCGGATCGTGTGAACGGCTTTACATTAGGGGCTGATGATTATTTAATTAAACCATTTAGTTTCAGTGAATTGATTGCTCGTATTCATGCACGAATTCGTAATCAGTTTCCTAATCTTTTGGGGGAAGTTCGTTATGGACTATTCATCCTTGACGATCGTCGTAAAGAGATCACCTTCGATGAACAAGTGTTGGAGCTGTCTCCAACGGAATATGAATTACTGAGATTACTACTCTTGCATAACGGTGCCGTACTAAGTAAAACCATTATATTAGATAAGGTATGGGGTTACGATTTTGGAGGAGAACAAAACATAGTCGAAGTTTATGTTCGTTCTATTCGTGAGAAACTAGGAGACAAAGAACATCGAATCATTCGTACCCTTCGAGGTGCTGGCTATAGGATGGATGTGTAATGCAAACAAAAAAGTATTTTTTACATTCTTTGCGTGGACAATTAATTACAACTACATTAATTATAATTGCGATTCTATTTCTTCTTATCGGTATATTACAATACACCTTTATGAAGGATTTCCTATACGAGAATCGAGCTGAGGCCATTCATTCACAAATGATGGCCTGGCCACCGGATCCGTCATTCCTCAAGCAGAATGGCGAATTAACAAGACGTAGAGATGATAGTGAACGAACACCAAGTGGACCAATTATGTTTCAACCAGGGATGGAAGTTAGCTACATTAAATCCGATGGTAGTGTAACAATTATATCTGACGATCAAGATGAGCTATCTCCAATCATTACTACAGAAGATTATGCCCATATCTTCGAAGCTAGCAAATTATTTCAACTCCAAAAATATTACATTTTTGCTGATAGTGAAGGCGTAGATAAGATGGTCGTGTTTCATCGTAATAATGCTAATCGAGAGCAAGGTATACTGCAAGTAAGCGTCGAGCTCAGCTCCTCGCACAAACAACTATATACACAGTTAACCATTTATATCATCGTTGCGCTTGTCGCATTGCTAGCTGGATTTCTACTATTACTGCCAAGCCTGCGAAAAACGTTACATCCCTTAACGAATGTCATTGATGTTGTGGAGCGTACGAATGCTGGTAACCTGTCAGAAAAATTGCCTGTCAATCAAAAACAATACGAAATTGATCAATTATCTTTGGCATATAACAATATGCTCGAAAGAATTGATCATGCTTTCGAGCTTGAACGACAAAGTAATGAACGAATGAGACAATTTATCGCTGATGCTTCACATGAACTTCGGACACCTATAACTTCTATATTTGGGTTTATTGAAGTGCTTCAAAGAGGAGCAATGAATAACAAAACCCATCTTGAGTCTTCTCTGAAAACAATGGGACAAGAGTCTAAGCGGATGGCTATGTTAGTTGAGAACTTATTACAGCTTGCTAAGCTAGATATTACTACTGAGCAAACCAATTTCCATGTTGAGAAATTCAATTTAACTCAGCTGCTCGAGAGCATGAAGACGCAACTTGAAATGATGGCGGAAGATCGTAAAGTAATAATAACGACGATAGATTGTTCTCAATGCTCCATACAAGGAAATAAACATCAAGTTAGGCAAGTCATCCTTAATCTTGTACAAAATGCTATTCAACATACTAACAAACAAGATGGTGTAATTACGGTAACATTATCCGAGCTGGAACAACAAGTTAAGCTCGTTATTACTGATAATGGTATTGGTATAGCGAAAGAACATCTCCCGCAGCTATTCGAACGCTTTTTCCGTATTGATCAAGCACGATCTCGCTCATCAGGCGGCGCTGGATTAGGGCTCTCTATTTCTAAATCTATAATAGGTGGGCATAAGGGTACTGTTCATGTAGAGAGTAAACTTGGGATCGGGACAAGCTTTATTATTTTGTTCCCAAAGGTAGACGATAATGAATAATTCAATATATGCTTGCTAGTTCAAGATGTTCAACCTGCTGCATATGAATAGTATCAGAAAAAACAACGTATTAGATTGGCTCCAACAAAAAAACAGCGGCAAGTCTTAGACTACCGCTGTCTTTAATCTAAGTTGAGCATCTAATTCAAATCAAAGCGACGATTACTATTTCAAATATAATCTAAAGAAAACGAACCAGGTTTACTTACAACTCTATGAACGATCGAAAACAAAACTGCTTGTACGGAAATATTAAGAAACTTCCCTGATTTTTCTTGTGTCATACCTTTGTGATGACGCAGCTGACTGATTCTTTCACCAA
>DXHF01000137.1 GCA_019113605.1 Candidatus Paenibacillus intestinavium | reverse complement strand
TAAAGTTTTATTTTTCAATAAATTTAGTAATGCTTGATGTATATTACTTTTTGTTTTTACAACGCGCAAATCATTTTTATTCAAATATTACCACTCCTTTATTGAACATTTCAGATGATTTTGTTGGATATCATACAATTTGAAGAGGTTTTGTATATTGAACACGCTTACTTAGGTATACTATAATTTTATTATACAGATGTACAATAACATACACTACATTGTAACATATGCTTCCGTAGCTACTTTTTATTGCTAAGAAGTATTTCAGGAATCTACAAAAAGTTTGAGGAGGAATATAATATGAGATTACAAGACAAAGTAGCGATCGTAACAGGTGCAGCATCGGGTATGGGTAAAGCTATTGCCGAGCTTTACGCAAAAGAAGGAGCTAAAGTTGTTGTTTCTGACTATAACTTTGAAGGTGCAAAGGCAGTAGCTGAATCGATTAATGCTAATGGTGGTGCCGCAATTGCAAATCAAGCGAACGTTGCTGAATTAGCAGACTTAGAGCGTATGTTTGCTGAAACACAAGAAGCATTTGGCAAGCTAGATATTTTGGTCAACAACGCTGGTATTATGGATGGCATGGAACCCGTTGGTGAAATTAGTGATGAGAAATGGGATCGCGTATTTGCTGTAAACACGACTGGTGTTATGCGTGCAATGCGTATTGCTACGAACATTTTCTTAGAGCAAGGCCATGGCGTGATCGTGAACAACATTTCTGCAGGAGGTCTACGTGGTGCTCGTGCAGGTGCAGCATATACGGCTTCTAAACATGCAGTTTCTGGTCTAACAAAAAATACAGCTTATATGTATGCTAATTCTGGCATCCGTTGTAACGGTATTGCTCCAGGTGGCGTAGCGACAAATATTCAATCTTCTATGACTGGTGTCTCTCAATTTGGTGCAGGTCGCCAAATGACTGGTAATGGTACAATGCCTCGCGTTGGTCAACCAGATGAAATTGCACAGCTTGCACTTTTCCTTGGCTCTGATGAGTCAAGCTTTGTTAATGGTCAAGTAATTGCTGCTGATGCTGGCTGGACTGCATACTAATAGAAACAAAGTTAGTAATCAATAATAATATGTATCAGTAGTAGCTACATGATTAAAGGGGCAGTAAAAGAAGATTCTTCTTTTACTGCCCTTTTCAAATTACTATTTACATACGATGCCAATCCATACGGTACATTAGATGATTTATATAATGCTCCTGACCCAGCAATTACGCAAGTTATCAATACCAAAATCAGAAAAATCAAGTACTATTCTACAAAGGATGCTGTAGTTACTACATCACAATTATCTACAACGAAAGCCGTCACAATAAATCAAGAACTACAACTTCATTTCCGAAAACAAGAAGGCATGTGGAAAAGAAGTAAAATCGATCCTCCCCAACTTCAAATCGAAATGCTAGATGATATTGAAGAAAAAGCTGCTACCCTGTTGCAGCATTCGCCGTACGAGGTAGAGAAAGTACTAAGCGATCTTTACGAACCTGGCGAACTTGAGGAACCCTATGAATACGAGGAAGTATTATACTTGGATCATACAGATGGGAAACGTTGGACATTCTATACATCAGATTTGTTATATAGTAATTATTAAATTAGTATGAGCCAATAAAGTACAATAGCATAAAAAGAAGACTAATGGAGTACCTACAACGAATGCAAGCTATTTGGGACTTGAACTCTAGAGTCTCTACCCAAACAAGAATTACAAAAACAAGCCTCTAAGTTAATTTCGAGGCTTGTTTTCTATTGCTATCTTCACATGTGAAAGTACATTGTATAACGACATTTAGTATTAAGCGGTTATAACACCTTTTTTCAACATGATATTCGCATATAACGCACTTTCCCCAGTTGCAATAATCGCGTAAGCTTTTTGGGCTCTCTCATAAAAGGCAAAGCGCTCTACAACTTCAAATGGAGCAGCTAAACCACTATGCTTTTGCAGAATATCGGCATAAGTATCCCAAATCGGGGTTTCAGCCGTATCACCTGGAACAACCTCCATAAGTGCCGCTGGCTTATCAACATATTGGTCCAGCGGAAACAGCGGTAGCAAAGCTTCTAGCAGTGCCGGTATACTATGACCATCACAGCGAATAAGGCGCTGTGCATGGCTAGCGGCGGGGAAATTACCGTCTGCCAACACAATCTCATCACTATGTCCCATCTCCATTAGCACCTTAATAAGTTCAGGCGTAATAAGCGGAGAAATTCCTTTTAACATATGCTTCCTCCTTTAAGATTTACTTCATTTTTTGTAGCAGTTCAATGCGGTATGCTTCACTCTCAAGCGACGCAATTTCCTCGAACTCTTCAATCGTTAGCACTTTAGGCTCTTTAATCGCTTTAGCAATAAGGAAGATCTTCGCACTTTCCTCTACTACTTCAGTGCGATAATACGCTTCTCTAAGATTTTTACCTGTTGTTACTAGTCCATGATTGCCAAGTAGAATAGAGCTAGCTTCCTTCACTTTCTCTACTACAGCATTTGCCAGTAGATCCGTTGTTGGCAGCACATAAGGGATATAAACCGTCTTTCCTGTTAATGCCGCCTGATCCGGAAACATGATCGGCAAATGTTGTTCAACTAAAGTAAACGCAATACAATACGGAGGGTGAGTATGTACGATCGCACCAAGCTCCGGATTGGCTCTATAAGCATACAAGTGCATCAATACTTCTGAGGATGGACGAAATCCGATATCCGTTATTGCACCAGTGGGAATATCAACCTCCACCCACTGCTCAGGCTGAATTTCATCCAGTGCAAATCCGCTTGGAGATAGGTACATTTTATCTTCATAGCGAGCACTAATATTACCACCAGGTCCTACAACTAGCTTATTTGAAACTGTTTTCTTCGCATAATGACATAACTCTTCACGTACCGCTTGAACGCTCATATGATCTCCTTTTAAAACTTTTTGTAGCTATCATAGCTACTTCTCAGTAACAAAAAGTAGCTACGGAAGCATAATCAACATTTTATTTATATAACGGACCGAAATTTTGACAAGCTCTATAATCGGCTTGCTCGGACTGCTGAGTACCAAATAACCCCCATGCACGAGGACGGAAAATCTGCTCCTCCGGTACGTTATGCATACTAACTGGAATGCGTAGCATTGAAGCCAGAGTGATCAACTCCGCTCCGATATGTCCAAAACTGATTGAGCCATGATTAGCACCCCAATTGTCCATCACATTATATACGGTACGGAATGCTCCTGTTCCATTCAAAATAGGTGCAAACCAAGTTGTCGGCCATGTAGGGTCTGTACGTTGATCTAATGCATGATGAACGTCCTCTGGCAAATCTACCGAATAACCCTCCGCAATTTGTAGTACTGGCCCTTGTCCCTTTACAAAATTGAGGCGAGACATTGTCAATGGCATACCACCACGAGTAAGATAATCTGAAGAGAAGCCTCCGCCTCTGAAATATTCTACTGAAGCTGGTCGCCATGATGTTGCTTGTAAGCAGCTTTCTACTTCTTCCTCGCCAATTTCCCAGAAAGGCTTCATAACTGGCTTGCCGTCACTCGATTGTTCACCACTTCCGTCCAATGTCGCAGATCCAGAATTTATTAAATGCAATATGCCATGCTCTGCTGCGCCAGACAGCTTATGACCCGTTACACGCTCTACCGAATCTGGACTCCAATACGTTCTTACGTCCGCGAAAATTTGTGCAGTATTCGTTAACAAATTTCCAAAGAGCATAACCGTACCATTCAAACTATCATTTTCAGTCGCAACCATATAAGGTGCACGAATTCCATTCCAGTCAAATGAGGAATTCAACATCGCTTCCATAAAATCACCGTTCGGGAAATGATCAGTCCATTGTCGTTGACCTTGGAATCCAGATACGATGGCGTGATGCCCCATCGCTTCTTCCCCGAAGCCAAGCTCGTCTAGCCGAGCATTTCCTACCATCAAATCTCTTGCTATCATTGTCATTTTGATAACTGTTTCCCAGTCTTGATCCTTCTGCTCACGTGAAGTTTGAAGCTCCGCTGGATTATTATCAGGCCCTTCAACACAATTAGCCTTCACCCAAGACAGCGCTTTCTCAAATTCCACTTCATCATAGATTTTTTCATCGATACGTCGAACGAATTCAGACATATCCAAGTATTCTGTCCTCATCCCCAAATACTCTTGGAAAAATCCATCATTTACAATTGAACCAGCGATACCCATCGATACAGAACCCATAGACAAGTAGGACTTACCTTTCATATAGGCTACAGCTAATCCCGCTCTAGCAAAAGCAAGCAGCTTGCCTGTTACGTCACTAGGAATCCTTGTATCACCTGCATCTTGTACCTCTTCTCCATAAATGCCGAAAGCTGGTAGACCTTTCTGTGCATGAGCGGACAATACAGCAGCCAAGTAAACGGCGCCCGGGCGCTCTGTTCCGTTAAAGCCCCAGACCGCTTTAGGGATAGAAGGGTCCATATCCATTGTTTCCGTTCCATAACACCAGCAAGGCGTTACTGTTATCGATACACCTACACCTTCTTTGCGAAACTTCTCTGCTGCTGCTGCAGATTCTGATACACCACCAATCGTTGTATCATCAATGACACATTGTACTGGTTCTCCATTAGGATAGCGAAGTGTCTCCGAAAGCAATCTAGCAACTGCTTCAGCCATATTCATAGTCTGAACTTCTAGCGATTCCCTAACCCCTCTGCGTCTTCCATCGATTGTCGGTCTAATGCCAATTTTCGGAAATTCACTCTTCCAACGAAAGCTTGTATCTGTCATAATATTCACTCCTCTTTAATCTTGAGTTATCGATAACTCTAAATTAACAAAATTCCCTGCTTGATGTCAACCATTTTCTTATGTAGAATTAACTATTGTGTTTTTGTTAGCTTTTATAGATCAATTTTTATTTAGTTTTTTTTATAGATATAACGCTTTTAAAGGAGATTTAATATGGTTACTATTTATGATATAGCTAAGAAAGCCAATGTGTCCGCTATGACTGTTTCTAGAGTTATCAATAACACTGGACGTATTAGTGAAAAAACCCGTAAAAAGGTCAAACTGGTGATGGAAGAGCTTCACTATGTGCCTAATCAAACAGCTAGAAGCTTAGTATTACAGCAGACTCACTTGATCTTTCTGCTCATTACTGACATTACCAATCCATTCTTTACTACATTATCCCGTGGAGCTGAGGATGCCGCGAGGAAATATGGCTATAAGGTGCTGTTTGGTAACAGTGATGAAGATCTAGAGAAAGAAAAGGATTATATCCAGACGATTCTAGCTTCTCGTGTCGATGGCGTGCTTATTACACCAACGGGCGATTCCTCGTTGACTCATTTGGAAATGCTTCAGCAGCATCAGGTGCCTTTTATACTGCTCGATCGTGAAGTTCCCGGTATTGTATGCGATATCGTTGTAGGGGATAGTAGGGAAAGTGGTCTAACATTAACGGAGCATCTTATCGCTAAAGGACATCGCCATATCGCCATGATCAACGGTTCATCAACGATCTCCAGCGCAAGACATAGACTACAAGGATATCGGGATGCATTGAAACTGGGCGATATTCCTGTAGTAGAAGACTGGATACTAGAAAGCGGATTTGGATCAAACAACCAATTGGATCATATCGCAGCATGGCTTGATTCACTGCCTTCTCCCGTCACCGCTATAATTGCCGGCAACAATGTGTTAGCCGTGCAGATGATCACTTTGCTTAGACAACGTGGCAAACGCGTACCTGATGATATATCTGTCGTCTGTTTCGACGACCTTGGGCCGTACTCCTCCGTTGACCCCTTCATGACAGTAATTTCTCAGCAAGCCTATCAATTCGGCTACCTTGGTATGCAAACTTTAATCGAACGCATCCAAGATAAAGAAACTGATCAGCCTTGGCGGAAGCTAGTCCTGCCTTCTGAGCTTATCGAACGAAAGTCTGTGCTTGAGCTTGAATAAGACCATAAAGTAAAAAGACTGTTGGCAAACTAGATTTTACTAATTTGCCGACAGTCTAAGTCACTTTTTAAGTGTCTTTCTTATCGATTGCCATACAATACAAACCCACTATCGAAAATAGGATAATGTCCACATTAAACTCAGTTGCTACCTTTTCCGCTCCCTTCTTCACCACTTCCCCTTTTATTTCCCTTTCATTTCCTTTTCATCCATTTGCAGTTGGTGTAAATATCTATGCAATGAATCATATGATAAAACACACTATTAGATGTATTAATGTACACTATATAACGTAATTTACTTTTGTTTTACTTTTATCCCGATTTAATGTACGCTATAAATTAATTAGTGTAACTCATTAAGGAGGATACAATATGAAACTGGAAAGAGAACTTGCTTTGGAAATTGTTCGAGTAACAGAACTTGCAGCTCTTGCATCAGCACCTTGGATGGGTCTAGGTGATAAGAATAGTGCAGATGGGGCGGCGACTGAAGCTATGCGGACGATGTTCGAAACCGTATGCATGCAAGGAACAGTCGTCATCGGCGAGGGAGAAATGGATGAAGCTCCAATGCTCTACATTGGGGAGTTAGTTGGTATGGGCCATGGTCCAGAGCTTGATGTCGCAGTTGATCCTTTGGAAGGAACGGATCTGGTTGCTAAAGGATTGAATAATGCAATGTCTGTCGTTGCGGTTGCGAATAAAGGCAGTCTCCTAAACGCGCCAGATATGTATATGGAGAAATTAGCGGTAGGACCTTCCCTTGTAGGAAAACTTAGTTTGAGCGATCCCATTGAAGTCACACTTCAGAAAGCCTCTCAATATTTATCTAAGCCGTATAGTGATATGACCGTAATGATCCTCGATCGGGAAAGACATCAAGAGATGATTGATACAGTTAGAAGCCTAGGGGTACGAATTAAGTTTCTGTCCGCAGGAGATGTTGCTGGGGCAATGGCTCCGTCATTTAACGAAACAGGAATTGATCTGTACATTGGATCAGGTGGTGCTCCTGAAGGGGTTCTAGCTGCAGCCGCACTCAAATGTCTTGGGGGTGAGATACAAGGTAGACTTATACCTGAAGATGCAGAGCAGGAGAAACGCTGCTTGGATATGGGTTTATCAGACCCGAGGAAGCTGCTTACGATGGAAGATATGATTGGACACGGCGATGTTATCTTTGCAGCGACTGGAGTCACTCAAGGAGAATTTCTTGGTGGTGTAAGATATTTGCCTGATCAACGTGCAGAGACATTTTCTATGGTAATGAGAGCCCAAACAAAAACGATCCGATTTATTCATTCGATACACAATTTATCCCAAAAACCATATTTTCAACAATAAGAATTAAGATGTATAATAGTAGAAACGACTCCTACAGAGCGAAGGAGGTTATTCTTATTCAGTTAACACAAAGACAGGTAGACATCTTTGAATTTGTAAAGAAGAAATCTCCAGTTACAAGCGATCAGATTGCGGATTTTCTTAAAGTAAATCGTGCCACGATTCGGTCGGACCTTGCCGTTCTTGTTATGATTGGATATTTGGAAGCTAAGCCCAAAGTAGGCTATTTCCCTGGAGCTGCTATAAGAAGTCCGCTAATGGAATTATCCGGGTTGAAGAGTATGAAAGTAAGCGATGTCCAAGGGGTACCCATCGTCATTTCTATGAACGCAACTGTACAGGATGCAGTGATATTATTTTTTCTAGAAAACGTTGAAAGTCTTATTGTCACCGACCAACGAGGATCACTTACTGGTATGGTTTCGCGCAAAGATTTGCTCAAAGTAACTCTAGGCAACCAATCTGCCCCGACTATGCCGGTTAGTTTAGTTATGACAAGACAACCTAAAATCGTAACTGTCAGTCCCGATGAATCCGTACTCTCTGCTGCCAAGAAGCTAATACACCATGAAGTAGGCGTACTACCAGTTGTTCAAATTACATCAGATGCAGATGGCTTGGAAATAATGGAGCCTGTGGGCCGTGTGAGCAAGACCACTATGACACAAGTACTGCTTGATTTGGCTACAGAAACTGTTGCAAAGGATGACCTGTAAATGAATAATGAACCCCAGCATTGGATCTATATTTGCTCTGACTCCGTTGGAGAGACGACGGAAGCAGTCGCTAAGGCAACCATTAAACAGTTTAATACAAATCAAGTAAAGCTGAAACGATATTCTCACCTACAAGACGAGGATGAGATACGAAATGTAGTGAGCGAAGCGGCAGCAAGCAACGCATTAATCATGTATACACTCGTTCAACCCGAGTTAAGAGAAATGATGCGGCAGGAAACGGCACTTCATAATATCGCTACAGTCGATATTATGGGACCTGCGATGCAAGGCTTCATCGATGCATTTCACGGATCACCGAGCCGCTTGCCGGGGCTCCTTCATACGATTGATGATGATTATTATCGCCGAATCGATGCCATTGAATATACGGTGCGCAACGATGACGGGAAAAATTTGAACGAACTTCTTCAAGCAGATATCGTACTGATCGGGGTTTCTAGAACATCTAAAACTCCACTCAGCATCTACTTAGCTCACAAAGGATTCAAAACGGCCAATGTTCCGATCGTCCCAGAGGTGCTTCCACCAGATCTACTGTCCCAGATTGTTCCGAAACGGGTATTTGGTCTTACGATGCATCCAGAGCAGCTTATACATATTCGCGAGGCAAGATTACAATCGTTGGGGCTTCTTTCTGGAGCGTTATATACTCAAAGATCTAGAGTTGAGCTTGAATTGAATTATGCCAAGAAATTTATGGACCAGGTAGGATGCCCTATCATCGACGTGACGAATCGAGCAATTGAAGAAACAGCAGGAATTATACTTGAATCTATGCAATAGTAATAGTTATGGAATAAAGAAGCTAGAGATCTCTAGCTTCTTTATTCCATATTACAAACTGTTTCTATATAACTAATGTTAATAGCCAGATAAAAAAAGTTGATCCGCATATAATAATTTCAAAAAAATGAATGAGCATCACCTTATCATCCCCCTGGTTCGCTTGGCGAATCCCAAAGAAATTACAATGCTGAATAATGTAAATAAACACACAAGCAAAAACTAAATCAGCTAAAATCCAAACCGCTACAGGTAAACTCATAACATACCTTGGATTGCCACTTGTCTCCAAACTCATTATTAATCCGAAGTGCTTGGATAGTATAAATGATAGAACAATCATAATAAAAATGAGTAGCGGTAGGCTAAATGGATGCCGTCTATAATCGATTAGTCGCAGCAAAAACCGAACCTTGGCACTTTTGGGTTGAATGTCCTCCGATAGATCCTTATCCTTCATAATAAAAAGAAATGATAATCCGACAATCCCCAAAAATAGTATTGGCTGGAGCAAACTTAACGCCTTGCCGGGATCGAAAACAAAAATAATTAGAATTCCAATAATTAAAATATATGGAGCCGCTTTATGTAACTTTATGCCCCACTCCTTTTTCTGCAAGATGCCTTCGTTGTCGAGATTGCCTTTCCTGTGCTACTCTTAATAGTAGCATACAGAAATCAGAGGAGACTAAGCCAACATGAAATCCAAACGAGCGATGATTGAAAGGAGAAATACCGAGCGACGGAGACGTCGGGAACAGAAAAAGAACCCGCCCAGTCTATTTTCCAAGCTATTTGACCGAATATTATCATTCGGGCAGGTGTTATTTATTATTTCCCTTTTCGCTGCTGTCATCTCTCCTTTGTTGATAGACCTGCTCCCTGGTGCGAGAGAAAGAGACGCAGATCTCATTCCTTTTACCGCTGAACGAATTGCTACCTTTTTGCTCTTTGGCATTCTCGTCATCGGCAGTATCGTTGGAACGGTGCTTCTCTTTAAGGGGACGAATGACTCCCGCCGCGAAGCTCGTAAAGAGCCAGTCGGATTACGAGTGAAGATCATGAAAATCGCTTTACTTCTGTTCTTTGCGCTCGTTTGTATAGTTTCAGCAATCATCTGCTGGGCCCAGCTGAAGGCCCTTGCTGAGGTATTGCGCGTTATATTGTTCTAATCTCATTTATGACAAAAAAGCTAAGAAAACCATCTATAATTAACCAGATGTCTCTTAGCTCTTAAAAAAACATAGTAATCTTGTAAATTACTTAAAGTAAGAGGTTGTAAGTGGAACGAACACTGCACCGTCCGACTTGGCATCGCCTGTCACATATATCGATTTAACGCCGCCGATATCTACTTCTATTGTTACAAGACCATCACTAACCTTTATCACATCAACCTGCTTCAAAATAGTATTTTTATCGCTATCCTTAATTATAAGCTCCTCTATATCCTCACCTACCGCAGCGATCTGAAGATAAAGCTTCTGGTACTCTTTATTCGGATTGAGTGTAAATCCGCTGCCTCGATTGCCGCTAGCATTGTCAAAGTAAGCCTCTTTGTAATCTTTGTCCTTATAGACAGTTTGAGCAGGATCCTTCGTATGATACATAGAATTAAAGCCTTTAGCAAGCGAAATACCGTCAACTTTCTCACCAAAAATAATTGTTCTTGTTTCTTCATCGTAATCAACAGCTACACCTAGTGCATCTGCTATTGCACGAGCCGGTACATAGTTTGCGTTATTATACAAAATTGGAACGATAGCATTACCTTTAACATCTTTTAGCTGAACAGGTGTGCCATCTACTTTCACCTTCACATCTGGATTCAGATAGGCCTTAATATCCTGCAGCTTGGTTGCAGCATATGCACCTGTTCCCATACTAGCCAACATCGCAACACTGATCACTGCAGCAAATACTTTCTTCTTCAATTTCTTCACGCTCCCGGTAGGTAATTTTAGTTATAAACTCCAACAATATATTATACAAAAAATGTATTGAATACCAGCGTAGTCGGAACTAATTCACTATGTCATTTGGACTATTTCCTCGCTTCTAGAAATAATAAAAAGACTGAGCGATAATCAGGAGGAATCCTAATCATCGCTCAGCTTAAGGAACAAAGTATATTAACGCCAAAATGTAGTACAATCTGCCTGTACAATTTCGTCTGAAATTTGAGTCTTTCTTCAATACGTTTCATGTGATGGAATGCAAATCAAAATTAAAGTTTGGATAAATAATTTTGCTTCAGCCAGTTGTAGCTGGTAGCAACACTTTCAAGCGGTGGATTCACGCAACGATCCTGCTCAACGATGATCCATTCTACACCAGCGTCCGAGCCCGCTTGGATTACAGATACAAGATCAATTTCGCCCTCACCTAACTCAACCGTATTGATTTCTCC